>NZ_JAVRCI010000083.1:0-27858 GCF_034530835.1 Nostoc sp. DedQUE12b
TCGTGTTGAGGTACTCCAAAATCGTGTTGAGGTACTCCAAAATCGTGTTGAGGTACTCCGAAGTCGTGTTGAGGTACTCCAAAATCGTGTTGGGGTACTCCAAAATCGTGTTGGGGTACTCCAAAATCGTGTTGAGGTACTCCGATGTCGTGTTGAGGTAGTTCAAACTTTGTCGCACCGCGTCGAGTACACAGGTGCATAGGCGTAGCAGCCCGCTGTAGCCATCGCTTTCATAAATCTCCACAAACAAAGCGATGTCTACGATGGTCACTAAGCTTGTCGAAGTGCGGACTACGCCTACGCTTGACTTTTAAAACAGTCGCTACACATTTCTATTTTTTAGGCAAAACCTACGCAGTATTGACACCACTCCCTATTCTCCATCTAAGTTATGACCTAAATACCTGAAAAATGCTATAAAGTCCATTAGCTTAGGGATTTCCAAGAAATAAACTATACAATCTTGTGGGGTGGGCATCTTGCCCGCCCGTAATCAAGGGCGGGCGAGACGCCCACCCCACAATAAATAATTGGATATTTTTTTATTTGGAAGTCCCTTAATTAAGGGGTTAAAAAGTCTAAATGGTTTCCTGGTTGGGCACGCAAGTCTTCCACAGTTCCCTGGATTTGTAATTTGCCTTGATCTAGTAGCACAATCCAATCAGCACGGGCAATTACTCTCGGACGGTGACTAATCAGAATCGTAGTTTTGCCTTGGCGATGCAATAATAACTGATTCAAAACTTTAACTTCACTTACAGGATCTAGTCCAGCCGTTGATTCATCTAAAATTAGGACTGGTGGATCGTTGATGATGGCTCTTGCTATAGCCAATCTTTGCCGTTGTCCACCAGAAATATTTGAGCCAAATTCACCTAATACAGTTTGATATTTTTCAGGTAGTTTACTAATAAAATCGTCTGCCTCAGCAATTTGACAAGCAGCGACAATTTGCTCAAAAGTGACGTGAGGAGAACCTAACCGAAAATTATCAATAATAGAGCGACTCCAAAAATGAGCTTCTTGGGGAACAAGGACGACTTGTTGTCGCAAACAATCAAGGGCTAAGTCTTGTAGATTATAAATACCAATGCGAATATTACCAGAATTAGGTGTATATAATCCTGCTATCAGTTTAGCGAGAGAACTTTTACCACATCCTGATGTACCAATTAGGGAAATAACTTTACCGCCAGGAATAGTTAGGGAGAAATCTTGCAGTAACTCTAGCCTCCCAGCGTAGTGAAAGTTGAGATTTGTGCAAATAATATCAGCATTGCCAGGAATCTTCGTAAAAGGTTTTTTAGTATCGCCTTGATTTTCCGGTGTGGAATCGATAACTTCTGTTAAGCGTTGCGTAGCAGTTTTGGCACGAGTGAATTCATCTATAAAGTTGAGCGCAGTACTAATGAATGATAAAAAATTACCATTCATCCCGTTAAATGCCAGCAGTTGACCGATGCTAAGTTCCTTGTTAATAACTAGGATGCTGCCGAAACCAATCAGACTAATGCTGCCAATACTAGAAACTAAACTAGAGAAAATGCCGTTAATAATTCCAATCTGAATTGTGCGAAATGTTTGATTTGCTAAACGACCAAATCGGTTCTGAAATTCTTCCCAGAACTGGGGAGCGGCGGTAGTGGTTTTGAGTGTCAAAGCGCCTTTAAAGCTTTCAACTAGAATACCTTGGTTTTCTGCATCTAAGACTAAGACACTTCTGATTTTTTGTTGAAGTGTAGGCAGAAAAACAATCGTAGACAAACTCATTACAATCGCAATAATCGCACCAACTAAGGTAAGTTTCCAGCTATAGAACAGCATGAAACTTAAAGAAACTGCTGCAATCAATAATTGGCTTGGTAAACTAATAATTGCTTGAGAAATTAGTTGATTAATTTGTTGAATATCTTGCAATCTGCTGACAATCTCGCCACTACGACGCGATTCATAGTAAGTCAAAGGCAACCGCAGGATTGTCCTAGCAAATTCTAAAATTAATCCTAACTCCAGCCGTTGGGCAAAATGGGCAATCAGGTTATATTGAACTAGTTTTAAACTACTTGACACAATATTCATCACCACAACGGCAATAATTACAGCAGCAAGAAGCTGGGTGTCACCCCGAACTAGTACATCATCCGTCAGAATTTGGATTAAAAATGGAGAAGTTAATGAAAGCAGACCGATAAGTAGGGAGCACAAAAAAGCCTCGAATAGTATGCTTTGATAAGGCAATACACGCCGTATAAAGCGCCCAAAGCCGTCTATTTTATCATCAGGTTGAGCATAAAAGCGAACCGAATCTGGCTCTAGTAAAAGCATCACTTTATCTGACCAACCCTCCATTAACTCTTTTTTAGAGACATAACGGATATTAACGGCTGGGTCAGCAACTATATATTTCTTACCTTTTTGACCATACAAAACAACCCAATGCGTGCCTCTCCAGTGAATAATTGCTGGCAGTGGTGCTTGGTTCATCCGGTCTAATATTTCATTAGATGCTCTGACTGAGCGTGCATTAAAACCAAGCGCCTCGGCTCCCCGCCTCAGTCCTAACAATGTTGTTCCTAGTTGACCAGTGCCTACAGCTTCCCGGATGCGATTTAGTGTAAAGTTGCGCCGATAGTGTTTGGCAATGGAAGCAAGACAAGCAGCTCCACAATCTTCTTCACTATGTTGTGTAACAACTTGGTATTTCATTTTGCACTCCAGTATCCAATAACATCGTGACAAAACCCAAAAAAATAGCAGGGTCTTATCCCTGCATGGTTAAAAATGTAGCCCATACTTTAGTCATACTATAGTTCTAATACACTAGACAAAATATCAGATTTTGATGTTCAGAGGAATGTAACCAGCAACTTACGTTAGTTATATTAAATTCGCTTTGTTAAATAAAAGTTGATACAGGCTGTATCAACTTTTACTATGCTTACTTGTCTTTACGACTACTCAAAAGTGATGGATATTTTGAGGTAAAAGTAGCATCGAAGTCTTATTGACAGTTGCTAGTAGGCAATCATCAATAAGACTTTGTTAAGTTTATTGAAGAAAAGTAGGTGGGTAAGAATAAACGTATGTTAGTATGACTACGATAAAGAAACACCTTATGGCTCCTAAGCTTAAGCCGATTAGCAATAAAGCCATACGCATAAGTAATTTAACCTGCGGCAACAGGGTAAATTATTTGCATGACTGTATGCCTATAAAGATGCGCTTAATCGTGTCTTTACATTTATTATTTCCCCGCTCCTGAACTTTATAAGTTTCCAGGGGCGTCCTTAATCGTCAATATCAATATTGACATCGGCGGTGTTACCAGCATTTCCAACGATAGTTGCATCGTCACCAAATTCGTTGTCATCATCGATCTTGACGCTGCCGCCTTTGGAAATTTGCTTAATTTTAACCTTCACGACAGTTTTTTTGCCACCAGAGAGATTGGCTTCTTCAATAGCGGTTAATTCGGTAAATAGTACACTTGCCATGATTTTAGTTCTCACTTGATTGATTGTTGGGATTTAGTAACATCACACTACATTCATCAATGCAAACAAGGCATTCATGAGTGCTTGTGTGCTGTTACGAACATTATATGGGTGAAACTAGTTTAATAAAACCACTATTTTCTTAAGAAATATGTATTACAAATTCTTAGTAAAGATACTACTTGGCTAATATTTATACTGTTTTCTGAAAAAACCATGAATTTTATTCTTTTTAAAGAGATAAATATTCTGGATTTGATTGTATGGCAAAAATATATACGCGTATAAAGATTTTTATAATAATTAATGTCTGATTTAATACTAAAAAAGTAAGAAGATTAACGTATTAATACTGTTAATTAGAGACAAAACCTTAAATAAAGAGTATAAAATCAGTTAAATAGTATTTTGTTATACAAAATTATGAAAAAGCAAATTTAGAGAACTTCAAAAATTTTACTTGATTGGTTTATTTTACGTATTATCACGTAAGTATTCTTTTTTTTTGTACTTTGCTTATACAGAAACTATTGAAAATAGATAAAAGATTGTAATAACAACGCTTTTAAACTAGCTTAACTACTTATTAATTAGAAGAGAAAAGAAAAGTTTTCTCTTTATTATAGAAATTTTGGCAAGGAAATAAAGAAAAGGTAAAATTTTAGAAGAAAATTATAAAGATTTAGTGTTTTTACTAAAAGGCACTAATTGTTATATAGACTTAGGCTATGGATTACTTTTTAGCTATTGCTGATGCAGAAACCTCTAAGACAAGCGGCTTATCTTCTCCCAAGGGAAGAGGCTAAGAAGATTAAGGTTTCAGAGGATGTTTGAAAAGTCGCAAAGTATACTAAAAAACCCTTTCCAAACCTCTCCTAAAAGGTCGAGAGGCTTTGAAATCCTCCCTTTTCTTCTAGAAAAGGGGGTTAAGGACGTTAGATATCTGAGGCTTAAATGTTAGCAATAATACTTTTCAAACAACCTCTCAGAGTGAGAAAGGAGGCTCCTAACTTGAAAATGCTCGTTCAATAGATATCTATATATATAGATGTAATGTCGCTTCGCATTTTCATACTTGGTAGTGTACAAAGTTCATAACGATTACCTTCTTATACTAGCTAGCTATTTGCTAGATTGTTTGCACAACCAAAATATTTTTTAACTTATATGCTTATTGACCCACAACCAGACTTTCTCCGCCCAGTTGAAAGCGACGAATATCTTCCTCCAATTAGCAGTTGGACATGGCTGGGAGGGATATTTTTAATTGGAAGTGTTGGCGCTGCCTTCGGTCTTGCAAGTGTCATTCAATACAATATAGTCGTGAGAGCAGATGGTACTGTCCGTCCAACGGGAGAAATACGGTTAGTGCAAGCATCAGTAGAGGGAACAGTTAGAAGCATTAGGGTGAAAGAAAATCAAGTTGTGAAAAGGGGAGATGAGATTGCACTGCTCTACGACACCCAATTACAAAGTAAAAAAAGCCAAATTGCTGGAAATATCCGGCAGAATCATTTACAAAGAACCCAAATCGATGCACAACTAAGAGCGCTACAGAATCAAATCACAGCTGAGTCCAACTCGATGCGGCGGGCCGTTATCTCTGCACAAGCTGACCTGAATCGTAATCAACGGGATTATAAAGACAAGCAAATTACGACTCAGGCAGAAGTGGAAGAAGTAGAAGCCTCTGTGGAGTTAGCGAGGGAGGAACTGAAGCGATATCAGCAGCTAGCAAATACTGGAGCGATCGCAAGTCTACAGATTAAAGAAAAAGAACAAGCTTTTAAAGCAGCACTTGCCAGATTAGAACGGATCAAAACCGGACTCAATCCCACTAACGCAAATGTGGAGATCGCCCAAGAAAGGATTCCCCAAGAACAGGCAAAGGGTGAGTCTACCGTAGCTGCATTGAACAAAGAAAGACAAGAACTTATTGGGCGTCAAGTAGAAATTCAAAATCAAATCAGCAGCGCTCAAGAAGAGCTAAAACAACTCTCAACAGAACTGCAAAAAACTGTAATTCAGGCTTCAGAGGCAGGTACTATCCTGAAACTAGAATTAAGGAATCCTGGGCAAGTTGTTCGTGCTGGGGATGCGATCGCTCAAATTGCTCCTAGTAAGGGCCCTCTCGTCATCAAGGCCCGTGTTGCGGCTTCTGATATTAGCAAAGTACAGGTGTGTAAAGTCGTACAAGTAACAAAATGTTCAGAGGGGGAAGTACAAATGCGGCTTTCTGCCTATCCATACCCAGATTACGGCATCCTCAAAGGAGCTGTTAGAGCCATAACCGCCGACGCTATAACATCTCAAGTTAACGGCAATCCAATTCCACCCTATTATGAGGTGACAATTGAGGCAGAAAGACCTTATTTAAAAAAGGGCGATAAATCCTATCCCATTCAATCAGGGATGGAAGTTACAGCTGATATCATTTCCAAAAAAGAAACCGTAATGACATTTATTCTGAGAAAAGCAAGGCTGCTAACAGATTTGTAGGCTTTTTGTTGTATTCCACGCCATTGAGAACCACTTAGGATTTACGAATGTAAAACTAGCCCACCCTACGGGAAGCGAGCTACATCCCCCAACCCCTTCTCCCACACTTGGGAGAAGGGGAGTCAATTTTAAAGTTCATTTCAAAGTCCCTCTCCTTTGAGAGAGGGATTTAGGGTGAGGGCTTTTGATCCCTCCAATCCCCCTGCAAAAGCAACAGGGCTGTTTCATTGCTTCAAAGGTTGATAAGGGGTAGAAGTAGGTTGAGGATTTGATGGTTTGCTAGACTGGGGAGTTGACCCACTCCAAACTTGATTAAACTGAGCTACCGACAACGACTGTAAAATACTGAGATTAAGTGGCTCTTTGCTGATAAATGTAGCGTAGGAAGGCTGCAAATAAGAACGATATTCAGGGCGGTTGAGGAGATGGGTTTCTAAAAAAGCAACGCTGAGGGCGTTGAGATAGGAATAAACAGCAGCACGATCGGGGCCCAGCAAGGCGGGTGGCACAGGTAAGACATCGTTTTCAGGAGTAGGTTCGGCGATCGCTGAAAAGTGGGTGGCATTTTCGATCAAAGCCAAGTACTTATTAGAGCCAGAAAGCCAGGTAAAGGGGCGAATTTGCTCAAATACGGGTGGGGCGAAAATATCTTGACTACCTGTTACCAACATGACGGGAGTTTTAATTTGACTGATTCCCCCCTGACCTAAAACTGTGCTGTCAATGGGATTAATGGCAATGATGGCTTTGATGCGATCGTCTTTGAGTTCGTAATTTTTTGGAGGTAACTCAGTTGCTTGACACTGCAAGAAGAGCGACAAATTAAAGGATGAAGTATCGGGAGTACAATCTTGCCTTAGTTGCTCAAAGTTAATATTGGCTCCTGCTAAAGTTAAAACAGTATAACCACCAAAGGATTGACCGATCGCCCCAACTTGCTGAAAATTCAGTTTTCCCTGGAGTGTGGGATCGGATTTATCTAAACGCTGGAGTTCATTGAGTAGATATTTGATATCCAAAGGTCGGTTGATAAATTCAGTTGCATCAGGCGGCCCTGCCAAACCTGCAAAATATTGTTGAAAGCGTTCGGCATTACTACCAGGGTGTTCCAGTACAGCAACGGCAAAACCATAAGATGCTAGATGTTCAGCCAGGTAGACAAAGGTAGAGCGATCTGAAGCCAGTCCATGAGAAATTACAATCAGGGGAAAGGGAGGCGAGAGTAATTCTCCAGCTTTTTGTGAACCTGCTTCTGGCAAATACATATCTACAGGTAGACGGCGTGAGCGAGAAATGTCATTCAACTCCAGGCTTTTTTTCTGCCAAGTGAATTTTCCTGGCGATCGCAAATCTGGTTTTTGAGAGAAATCAATATTGGAAGTGGCTGCTTGAGCGATCGATTCTTTTTGCAGAGAGGCAAAAACTTCATCTTTTCTTTTAATCAATTGCGACAAGTCATCGACTATCCTTAACCCCTCTGTGAAATTCACCCGTATAGTATCGCTAGGAAATTTCCGCAGTAAATTCACCACTGTTAACCCCTCTTTTTGATCGGCAGCAGACAAAATTAAAGAGGCACGTATGGCATAAAAGCCATTATTTCGAGACTCAGTGAGGAGTAATTTTCCCAGTTGTTGCACCAACTGCTCACCTATCGGTGAGTAGGTAACTTGAGATACTAATGTAGGAGTGACATTAAAGCGCTGCTGGAGTAGATCCCGCAGTTGAGCGAGTTGTTCAGGAGTCGCACGACTAGCATAAAATGACAAATCTTGATCGATTTTGCCAACTTTCGCAAAGGTTTCCAGCGAATCCACCGATAAGGAAAATTCGCCGAAGGGAGGATAATAAAAGCTAATGCGTTCAGCCCCTAATCCGGGAGTAGCAGTCAAGAACGTAGATAGCAAACCTAAACCCAGATATCTCAAAAATTTTTTCATTAGAAAAACCCACTATCTAACCCTGCTTAAACTTGTTTAGGCTGGGAGGAAAGCGGGGCGGGATCTATAACCGCTTTCCTGTTGAATTGGTTTAGATATATCAAACAGGCTACAAGCACAATAAAGCAAGTACTTACCATAAATTTGACAGGAGCTTTGAACGAGCAAAATACATGAGTAGCAAATTTTTCAGTCAAACAGCATCAGTAGCGCGATAATAGATATAGAGATCAAAATTAAGTTATATGTCCTTTGCTTCCTGCGCCTGTTGTGTTGTCGTCCTCAACCAACAACAAGAGCAAAATATCTCCCACCAAAACCAGTGCCAGGATGTGCCAGTTAACCACAGTAAGAGCACGGTTAAAAGTTGTACTGTAATTGAAAATGGTCGGGTGGTCGTTAAACCCTTACAAGCACCACTCAATCAGACTTCCGAGTAACTTTCAGGAATTTTACGTCTTCAGTCTAAAGGTAAAACATCGTGGAAGCGATTGTAATCAATGTAGCGATGTCCATCAGGTGTGTGGTGAAAGATATCGACAAATTGATTGTTCCACAAAATCTCATTGGCACTATAGCTATGACGGGCATGGACAACCTGGGCAACCGTTTCATCAATGCCACTCAAAGAGACAATCAGTATAGTATTTGTCTGGGTTAAAGATTCTGGTGTCATCCCATACAAAGGACTAAACTCATCAATGACATGCATCACTGACCAGCTTAACGTGAAGCTAGGTGTTTGGTTCCTCACCAGTTTGAGATCGTGAAACCGACGCATGAACTGTCCTTCTAGGGTTACTTCGTCGCGCATCAAGTAGACTCGCATCTGCGCCTCCAGAATCATATTGCGACGCCGATTAGCGCTGCGAAATATCAGAGTCGGCATCGCATCATGAACTGTAATGACAGCAACACGGCTAAAGAGTACACGGGCTGTAGGTCGAGAGAATCGAGCAAAGGCTAGTCCCGTCATCACAGCAATTCCCACCAAACCGATCATTGCTTCAATAGTGACAATAATGTTGGCGTAAGTTGTTTTCGGATACATTGCCCCATAGCCAATAGATGCTAGGGTTTGCACGCTAAAGAAAAAGACATCTAAAAAAGAGCCAGGTCGGGCGTTGGCAATACAATCTCCTCCTATCAAGTAAGCTAAGGCAAAGAGAGCATTAATAGTTATATAGAAAGTACAAATTAGCAGCAGAAAGCCAGTCCAGGGAATCGTTAGCAGCAGATGATAGGGATCGCGCCAGTATGAATGCCATGCACCCATACCTATAATCTCAAGTTTTCCATTTTGAACTTGAATCTTAATCGGTGAGATCAAACGCTGTCGTTTCTTGGGTGAAAGTCTCTTCAGTCGAAATTTCATTGCAAGTAGCCAAAAGAACGGCAACCACTTAGTATTGTAAATTAAGTTGCTTTAGAGACATTCACTCTAGACAGAATGGTACTAAGAAAAGCCCAAAGGCTTGTGTCGCCTTGTTCCCAGTCTCCAGGCTGGGAATGTATTTAAAAGAGGCTCTGCCTCTTGTCAAGAAGATCGGAGGCGGAGCCTCCCAGAATGGGTTAAGAGCCTAGAAGTTGGGAACCAGTCAACAAGAGTGAAATTTTTAGCTTAAATAAATATTTTTACTAGCATTTTTGTATCTAATCAGCAAAAAAATAGGGTGTGCAATGCCCACCCTACTAATTTATCTGCTAGAAACTTATTAAAAACTTGTTGTTATGGCTTTAGTGATTGACCTTTAGAACAGCGGTCAAACCACTCCTGGTATTTTTTCTGGTGCGACTCATCTTCAACAGCAATGGTAACACGCACCTGCTTGCAGCCGTGATTTCCCTCTAGTGCGATCGCATTCAATAATAAATTAGCAATTTTAGGTGAGCTAAATTCGCCGCTTACCGTCAAACCGTTGTCATGTGTAGCTTCAAGTCTTTCTACTTCGGTCAAATCAACGCCAAGAATTTCTCCTTGTCCTAAATCAATTTCTGCGAGTTGTTTGTGTTCTGGGCTAATTTGTTCCACAATCAGCTTTTCACGCCGGACAGGAACTTGTACCATCCGGGTTTCAATTTCTTTGCGAACAATTACTTCACCAACTTTACGCTTACTGCTTTCAACAAATAGTCGTTCTTCTAGTAGACGAATAATCTGTTCTTCAGGAACCTGTTCTAAATTATTTAATGGCTCAACTGAGCTATTTGTAATTTTATTGTTAGCTAGTTGCTCAGTTGAGTTAAAATCGCCTGGTGTTTCTGATTCTAAATATTCAGGCATATATTCAATTTCTGATTTGTTTAAGTCTATGAAAACAGATTGAGTCGGCTTGTCTATTTTTTTTATTCTCTGGCTCTGCAACTGAAATAAAGAAGGATGTTTATCAGCTAACTGCTGGCTATATTCAGCAGTTTTTTGATTAGCCTGGTTAGATATAACGAGGTTTAGCCGACGATTACTATCCACAATTAAATCATGAACTACTCCTACTAGCTGACCTTGATTATCAAACACAGCAAAATTGTTCACCTTCTTTCTTAAATCTGCCAGCGAGGAGATGGTGCGAGAATTACCCTTTGGCTGTAAAGTGTTTTTTGCCATAGTTTGGCTGTTCATCTGGAAAGTTTACTAACTGCTTTCTACTTAGCTAAATTCGATTTATTAATCATCTGGATAGCATTTAGAAAATATTTGCGATCGATGGATTTATCTAAGCTTATATCTACTCATGTCTAGAGTAATATTTGCAATCCGAACTTCTAAGTGGTATCAATACTTTTCGGTTAAAGGAAAAGGGTTTGAATTTACTTTTACTCCTTTCCCTTTAACCTTTCCCCAGACGATAAAGATAGATTGTTGGGTTTATCCGAAAAGTATTGTAAGTGGTATTAGCTATTGTAAGGACAGGTAAAGCCAATTCAATAGCTTCACCTGTACTGTATAAAATGAATTATTAGTCATTAGCTAGTAACTAATGACTATGTTTAGTTAGCGCTCTTCAATCGGAAGATTCCCAGAATTAACATCTAACTCTTCACGACGCACAGTTTCTTGAGTTTCAACTGTTTCTTGATCGACAACTTTTCTAACTCTGACTTCTTCCCGCAAAAATGCTTCTTTGCGAACATCAGGAGTTTCTTCGTGGATTTCTATGCGAGCAACTTCGCCTTCCCGGAAGTCTGCTTCGCGCCCAGAAACAGCCGTACCCGCATCTGCTGGAGTTACACGCTCAATCACAACTCGTTCTCTTTCTACTGGCACTGCAACCCGTGCGGTATCAGTTTCAACATGCTTGCCAATCGTTACTTCTCCAGTTTTTTGGCGTCGTTTGCTGGCAATCAGCCGTTCTTCGTACAATCTCAAAGTTTGATGATCTTGCTCATTTAACCCGTATAAAGCAGGCTCATGCTCGTAAGTGTAGCTATCACGGGCGTAAGTAGGAGTTGTAGCTAATGGTGTGGCTACTGGTGCTGCTAAAGGGTCTAATGGTGCTGAAGCTTCTACAGGAGGAGTGTAGTCTGTGGGTTGGCGATATACCCCACGCACCCTTTCTTCATAGTCGTAATCAAGAGCTTGACGTTCACTGAATTCAGGCAAATCTTCAGCTTGCTCTCTAGTCAAGCCAATTGTGTAAACGCGATCAACGTTATAGTCGATACGAGCGCGGCCAATTGGTAATAATACTTTTTTACCAAAAATCCAGAAGCCTAAGTCAACAACTAGATAGCGAAAATGACCTTCTTCATCAACTAAAATATCGCTAACAGTACCAACTTTTTCATCAGTTCCCTGTGTGTAGACACCCAGACCTTTAATGTCATGGCCATCAAAACTCTCTTGATAGCTAGGCTCAAAATCTTCTAGTTTGTAAAGAACCATTATGTTTGTACCTCAAATTATTTTTTTCTCAATCTCTTAATAACTAAACTAGACATTTATTTATTTTTATACATCCTTCTGCCGAATGAATTATTTCCAGTGCCAAATAATCAAAAGTTATAGATAATTTTAAGTGATATGGCTAACTGGAGATATGAGATTGGGAGTATCTCACTTTACTTTTGTAAAGATATGTCTAGCTTTAGTACACAGAATTTGCCAGATAGATATATTAGAATTTTAAACTCTCACTACACTACAAAGTTTTGTATTTTTGTATCTCTAATAATTTGTTTCTCAAAAAAATGCGAGGATTTTGAATTTCCAAATTTCCGACTTTCTAAGAAGTCGGGAATTTTGTTTTTGAATAAAATAAACACAGGCAGAGATAAAAATTAACTTTGCCTGTATGATTATTTGAAATCAATCTACTAAACAAATTTATGATCCAGCTAATTAAATAGCTTCATGTCTAGCGATCGCATTTTATTGCACGTCTAAATTACCCACAGTATCAATATCTAATTCCTCCCGACGTATGGTATCTTGTGCTTCCACAGTCTCCCGTTCTACTACTTTCTTCACCCGAACTTCTTCACGCACAAACGCTTCTTTACGTATCTCAGGAGTTTCTTCGTACACTTCTATGCGTGCTACTTCCCCTTCTTGAAACTGAAGTTCATTGGGATTTACAACTTTTCCTGCTTCTGTTGGTGTAACTCGTTCAATCAGAACTCGTTCTTTTTGAACGGGTACTGTAACTTGTACAGTTTCTGTTTCAATATGCTTCCCAACTGTTACTTCACCGGTTTTGATGCGTTGTTTGCTGGCAATTAATCGTTCTTCATAAAGTTTAAAAGTTTGATGAGATTGCTCATTCAACCCATATAAATCTGGATCTTTTTGGTAATTGTATGTATCCCGATCATAAGTCACACCGCTGGTTGGAGAACGAAATACACTACGTACCTTTTCTTCGTAATCATTATTAACGATCGCGTCTTCTGTATGATCGGGTAAACCTTCTATTTGCTGTCTGCTCAACCCATCAACATAGACCCGTCTTTCTGGATAAATGATCCGGCAAAGACCAATTGGTAGTAATATTTTCTTGCTAACAAAATCTAAGCTGATATCAATAATTAAATACCGGAAATGACCATCATCATCAACTAAAACGTCAGCAACTGAGCCAACTCTGTCCCCCCCGTCAGTATAAAGATCCAGCGCTTTGAGATCGTCTCCGCCAAAAGTCTCTCGATAATTTTGGTCAAAATGTTCAAGTTTATGAAGAGGCATAGGCTATTCCTAAGTTGTTTATAAGGTTTATTCGCCAGTGTAAAAAATATTGCGCTAAGTATCCTCCTGCTGGCGACTGAGTTCAATGGAGATATTTGATGATTTATTTTTTAGATTATTAGGTTAATACTCAAGTTGAACACTATTAATCATCAATAGAGATATAACTAAAGTTATAAAAAACAAAACCCAATATTGGAATAAAATATTTTTCAACTGGTTGAGGCGATCGCATCATGGCGATATAGCGGTTCTCATAATGAAAAAGCCCTTCATTTTCAGGGGATTGGGCGATCTCGTCTGCGTAAGTCCTAATTAAGAGCCAATACTGAAACAATGGGAATAGACACTACAGAACCATGCAGATTATGAGTGAACTTCCAAATAGTCTTGAAGATGCGATCGCCCAATCTCGTGTAGCCGTTCAAGCTGCCCTTGCAGATGGCTGTACCCGCTTACAAGTTGAGTTCCTGTTCCCGGAACTGAAGTTTATGCCGATAGCGGAACAATTTCTACCGGCGTTTACAGATTATGATTCCCGTTTGAAGATTTTCTTTGCTGACGCTGGCGCTGCGGCCCTAGCCCGGCGTGATTGGGCAGATGCACCATTTCAAATTTTGGATATTGGTACGGGTAGGGCTGCTTCTTTGCAGACAAAAATTCAGCCAGAGGATGAAATTTTTTTATTCATCGCCCCCACATCGGTAGAAGTGCCACAGTTGGAAAAGCTGTGTGAAGTAATAGGCGATCGCCCTTTAGTCTTGTTAAATCCCCGTTTAGAAGATTCTGGAACCGTGGGCATTGGTTATACAGCGAGAAAAATCCGCGATCGCTTTATCAGTACCATTGAATCTGCCTATTACGTGCGCCCCATAGACGATGAAAGTGCCCTATATCGCTGCTACCCAGGACAGTGGGAAGTTTGGCTAGAAACCGACGGCGAATATCAAAGAATTGCCGAATTACCCACAAAACCATCTGGTGATGATTTGGATCTCATTGTTTTAAAAGGACAACCACAAACAACAACAGATGCGACACCTGCGAGAAAGCCCAGTGTGTTTAAAAGTTTGCAACGATTTTTAAAAGCGTTGAGTAGTTAGTGGTACTTAGACAAAAAACATCCAGAAAATAGTCTCAAACCACATGCACGGTTCTTAGGGAAGTGCGGAGGGGCGACCCTCCAATCTTACCCGCCCTCTTACTAGCCATTACCTAACTAAAAGCTACTGCTGCTGCCAGAATCACAGCTATTGCTGCTGCCAGAATCATTGCTACTGCTACTGCTGGAGTCACAGCTACTGCTGCCAGAATCATTGCTACTGCTACTGCTGGAGTCATAGCGATTACTGGAATCATTTCCTCCAGTATTATCAACATACCAACTACTGTCGCTGTTACTAAAAGAGTTACCATTGCTTCTACGACTTTTACGGGAACTGTTTCTACCAGATGAAGTAGCACCTTTGATGAGGGCGATGAAGCCCAGTACAATCAGTAAAAATATAATTAAGCTCCACATAGTTTTTATCTTGAGGTAATGATTGCTATAACTAACTTCAATTTCTTTGGTTGTGATTACAGATTTCATCTAACTTGACAGGCGCTGCCTCGATATCCTGCCACATCAACTCAAGATACAGCAGTTTTCATTTGCATGAAGTACAAAGCTATAGGTTTTGAGGCAGCAGGCAGGAGGCAGAAACTCTGTATATTCTGATTTTGAGTCCTGCATTTTGTACCTCACTTACTTGCAAACTGCTGTATTTATAAAATATTTTAATGCGATCGCTCTTATCTCAACCACATCAATTGTAACCCTATGTCTATTTTACCAACCAGTATATATCAGTTGGTAATGGTCTTGTTCTCCGTCAAAAATTGTTTGAGCTTCAATTTCATTATCAGAGGAGGCGTGTTGAGCATATTCTGTAAGTAATTGGCGAATACAGCTTCGATATTTATCTAAATCTGCCATCGGATAATTTCCTCCGTTTCCACATCATAAACTATCAGATTGATTTGACTGCGCTGGATAATAGTTTTGATAAATGATTTATTTAAAAAATCGTTATAAGTGTTTAAAGGCACTGCTAAATGCTAAATACAAAATTACTTACCGTTCAGCGTATATCACAGTTAGAGGCATCAATGGTATTTGATATTTATGCTTAGAGGTTGTTTGAAAAGTCGTATGTTGTGATTTTAATCAAATTATTACCCCCCTTAATTCCCCCGATGTATTGGGGGGAAACAAGAAAATCCGGTTCCCTCCCCTTTATAAGGGGAGGGTTAGGGTGGGGTAAAAAAATATTTGATACATACATCAATCATGACTTTTCAAACATACTCTTACGGTGATATTTATATTAATCTAAACATTGACCATAATATAGTTTTTTATCATCACTTTTTGAATGGTCTTCATATATACGATGGTGACAAAACCGATCGTGAGCGCAGCCTTTTATTATAGCAGTTCCTTTTGTGCCTACTATTTCTAGACTGATTATTGCCCAATCATCGCCATCTAAATCCATGCTCCAGTAATTTTTTCCTTCAGCTAATCCAACATTTTGAATTTCTCCAATCAGAGATACGATCTCAGAACAAGATTTAATTTCTTCTATCGCCTCTTGATATTTATTAGGAAATTGTTGCATTCCCCAAAAGTGTCTTAATTGATTTGGAATAATTAACCCAGGGGATGGATTGTAATCAGAAGTTTTAAATGTTATCAAAGAGAAGAGTATAATTATAAATATTGCAGGAGTAGTATAAAATAATCTTTTGATTTTACTAATTGGTTTACGAACTTGGAACATACAACCAAGAAAAACAAATATAAGAGGAAATGTATAAAAAACCAAAATTGCAAAAAATAGGTTGATTGTGTTTGCTATCCCAATAATTAGTTCAGCAATAACTGGATTTCTTAAATTACCTGTAACCAATATAAATAGAGCAATAGACATGGAAAATAAACCACTAAGAGCTGATTCAATTTGTGTATTTACACTTAATCTTGATATACAGCCTATGAATACAAACAAAGCTAAGATTATCGGATTGTAGTCTTTATTTTTATTTTTAATTATCCAAAGCAAAATTATGCTAGAAACTAGTGAAATAAATAAGGCTATGACATAACTAAAGGGATAATCATAAGGCGATAGTAACCAGAATCCGAAAAAGTGATTGAAGTTTAGTAAAGTTAATAAAGCAAGAGCTAATAAAAAAGGTATACTCCAAATAAATATTTGGAAAGTCATAAAAAGGGCATTCATAAAATATTTTTTTAGGTTATGTATTACTTTAATTGTTTGATATATTAAGATAAATTTAATAGACAACCGTATTTATTCAGAAGAATATAAAGTTTTACATATATTGAATTATCGAAATTCAAAAATACAGCCGCCTCCATTGTAAATTCAATAAGACTTAAGTAAAAAGCCTTTATCCCACAATCAATATATTTTGCCAAAATGAGAATAAAAGAAGAAAAGTGAGGAATTTTACTATTAACTCCTCACTCCTCACTTTTTTAATTCGCTTGCAACGGCGCGTTTAATACTTTCTCGATGCGATCGCGCGTTTCTAATAAGTGCGCTTTGGTATATTCATCCTCGGAATTCACTCCCTTAAGTTTTTCATTAAGCTGTTTGAGTTTATACCAAGCTAGAGTACGAGCATCTTCTGGAACATTTTCTTTTCGCAATACCATACTAGTCAAAATGTCCAAATACTGACGCTGCAAACCTCGCCGCAAACTAGCGATCTTCATCGGTTTACCTTTTGGTTGGATGACTTCCGTCCAAATACCTGATTGCAAAGTGTCAAATAGTTCTGGTAGAGTCAGTGCTTTTCCTTCAAGAGTTTTGAGTTCAATATCTTTGAGGCGAGAGAGGCGATCGCCTGAGAGTAAATCTCGCAACACAGAACCCTGCATTAGTAACACCAAGTCATGAATGGGAAAATCCAAACGACCCACTTGTGGAGAACTACCCCAATGTCGCCAACGGGAAGGTGCTAATTTATTCAGTAATTCTGGTGAAAAAGTGAGGGCATCTTCTGCAAATACATATTTTTGTAGCGTTTCTAAAGCTTGGCGTTGTTCTTCAACTGCTACTGGTTCAAATGGTAAACGGCGTTGCGGAACTCCAGAGACTTTCTCGGCAGGTATCTCGCTAGGGTGAATGCGATAGAAAGATTGTCCCCCGATGTATTTTGTGGTGTAATATATTTGCTGGAAATAGTTACCCAATACTGTGCTAAAACGTTCGCTCACATCGCTATAACTATCACCAGCCATTGGGAAACGTTTATCCAGACGTTCCCACATCACCCGCGAATTATTTAACTGCCACTGAGAATAAACCAGCACATTAGAGCTGTTATCCCAAGCATCAGCTGTGGGGTCAAGGTCATATACATCTTCATCTGTGGAATAACTCAACTCTGGCTTGTAGGATTGTGCGGCAATTTCCTCCAAAATTGGCTTTTCTGCTAGAGGAGTTGATGTCTGAATTGTTGTGTAGCCATATTTAATTGCCCATTCATCATAAGGCCCCACTATACTCGGAAAATAATCTCCTTGTTTTGTACCTTGAGGGGCGATATTTGGGGGAATATAGTCCATGACAGAAGTTGTCAGACCTTTATTTTTGGTAACTTCTGTATTATTCATCTCCTGTGGTGGTAGCAGTGTACTACCACGGAAGTTATGACGTAAACCAAGAGTATGTCCAACTTCGTGAGCGATGATTAAACGTAAATACTGATTAATATATTCTTTTACCTTGTCTGGAGTAGCCATAGTATCAGGCAGCAGAGACATTGCCAGTGAACCAAAGGCAAACTGGTTAGCAGCTTCCATCCCGTAGCATAAATCGTACTCGCCTGCCATTTTCGATAAACGATTCAACAATCCCTGTTGTCCTTGCATCTTCTGGGGGACACCATTGTTTTTCCCATCTAAACCATTGGCGCAAAGTAGACGATTTTGCATTAAAGCTGATAAAGTCGTGCGATTTTCTGTTTGGTTGGGTTGGACGATTTTGCGATATTCACCCTTGAGTGCCCGGATAAAGCTAGCATCTACAAGAATGTCTGCATCCAAAATTTCCCCTGTCAATGGGTTAACGCGGGATGGCCCCATCGCAAAGTAGCCATCGACTGTATTAATCCAGCGAATCGTGTTGTAACGAATATCTGCCGGGTCCCAGGTAGCATCATCTGGCATTTGGCGGACTTCAATTGCATCTTTGAATCCAGCTTTGAGAAAGGCTTTGTTCCACATAAGAACGCCTTCTTTCATGGCATCGCGGTATTCTAAGGGCACAGCGTTATCAATCCAGAAAACAATCGGTTTTTTGGGGTGAGAAATAACTGCTTTTGGGTCTTGTTTTTCTAAATGCCAGCGATTTATGTAGCGGACAAAAGAATCGCCGCGATCGTCGTCTTTGGATAAATCTTGGTAGGCGGTGATGAAATAGCCGATGCGATCGTCAGCAAAGCGTGGTCGATAATCTTGATCGGGTAGTTGGGAGAAACTGTAGTGGACGCGCAAGGTAAAGCCACGGTTGTCAGCTAGCGACCCAAAGCTTGCTACTTCACTGTTGGAGTCAACGCTATTAGAGTAATTCAAAACTGATTCAACTTCTAAGTTTTGGGGAAAGGCTTTAGCAGTACCAAAATAGGACTGGCTTGTGGTTTTTGGAACTCCTAAACCTACAGATAATCCAGCTAAGTCTGTGAGTAACAAATCTTCTAAGTCAATGAGAAGAGTTTTGCGTTCTGGATGAATGCTTTTAATGGAAATGTTGTAGAGAACAGAGTCACTAAACGATCGCGTCAGCGATCGCACCTGGGGATCTCCCTCACGAGTGCGAAAATTCACATTGCGGATCACAAAGTGTAATTTATCATCCACCCGTTGGAAATAAAATAAAAAATCTTGCAGAGGCATACCACTGTAAATACCCCGTTCGCCAATACCCGATTCCAAGGTTGCTGTAGCTAGGTAATTTTTCTTAAGTTGTTCTGGCTTAATTTCTAGATAAATCTTATTCTTTTCTTTATTCCGATAAAGTGTGAACAATCCTCCTGACTTTTGGGTATTTTTAATTACTTCGTTAAATGGCTCTAAATCATCCTTTGCTGCTGGTTTCGTGGTATTACTAGGCTTTGTATTCGGTTTTTCTGGGGGTTTGGCAACTTGCAAAAATGGTTGCTGACCTGCTTGTTTGAGATTTTCTACTATCCAAATAAACGGTTGAGGCTGTGCGTGTTTATTTTGATTAACTACCCAAACGTGGTTTGACGGTAGCCTCTGTTTCTGAGGAACATTAATATTATTTAATGATAAGGCTGAGATTTTAGTTGAAGAAGTTTCTGTTGATAACTGACTATTGGATTTCTCTCCACTTTTGACTGTAACCACGCCTTCTTCAACAATATGCTTGGCTGGATCAACATTGTTAACAAATGGTGACTTAGCGCTAGCTGTCGCTATCCCTAAAAATAAACTATGTAACAAAATAATATAGAAGGTTAATCTGTTCATCGCATTCATTACCTGATAACTATCTCTGGTTAATTTTTAACTTTTGCAAAGCCGTATAGCCTGCCCTATAACGATTATCTTAGCTGCTTTATATTAGGCAAAAAACTTTCGACTTAAATTTTAGTTGCCATGTTTCAGCTTTGTTGTGCTGTTTTAGTGTAGGATTTTTCCTAACAATTGCGTTTCCCACAAACAGTAAGTATGATTTTTACATCAGACTAGTAAATTTTTTGGATAAAAAGTATAACAAATTAGCCAAATCCGGAATTACTTGGCCTTTGAAAGAATTTTTAAGTTAACACTTTATTTACATTATGAGAAGAAACTTAAGGCTACTAGAGGTGAGCGAGAAGCCCCTATCCGAAACGCCGTTGGCAAATTCATCAGAAGTAGCCCAGCCTAAACATCGCCAACTGATGATTTTTTTACTATAGTATCTATTTATACTATTGAATGTTGGGAATACAAAGCAAACTAGCATAGAAAAGTTTTTAATTCAGGATTATCAAAAACAGTTATTTAAATGTAACAACGGAAACAAAAATGTCAACATATTTATCTCAAGTCTGGCAGATGCTGAGAAATTATGTGAGTGCTACAAGGTTACAAGAGATGCCAAAGACCACATCGCTAGAAACTGAAGCAGTTTTACCTCTAGGAAAAAATATTAAAGAACCAGACAAAAGCGTTAGATTAGCTCAAAATAATTTGCAGGAATATTTATACTCTCCAAGACTGCAAAAAAGCTTGGAAAAATGGGCAATACCAAAGAACGGTTTGAGTTCTCAGATAGACGATCGCACATTGGGCACTTTACCCACTGGGTTTTGCTTTAAAGTATGCGATCGCCAGATGCATGAAGAGATTTATGATTTATTGGGCAATGGTGCCTTGAAACCTGAAATAGTCAACCAACTAATGGAATTGGTTGTGACTGGTCAAAAAATTCGCCCAGAATTGCTTTTTGGGCGGCTAGAAGATTTTTATCGTCGCTGGTGTCAGGGAGAATTTATCGATGGCACACCAGATGATAACCTGCCTCAGAAAACAAAGTTAAAGCTAGCGGCACAAAATATTGCGATCGGCTTGAGACAGGTAGACATATATACAGGGCTGAACGTACTGATTTTATTACTAGAGTTACACCGCTATGCCCAAGGGCAAGATGAACTCAAACAAAAAATCACCTTCTACCCATCTGCCCAACCGGACACAGACAATTTTTTCACATCCCAACTGCTGCGGATTATTAATTATAGCGATGCCCTGGAAATTGGCAACTTTAGCAGTATAGTTGGACAATTCCTCAAAGGCGGCAACTTTAGGGGTGCTTACCTCGGCGATGCCAACCTTACCGGGGCAGACTTTAGTGGTGCCGACCTAAGCCTTGCTTATCTCGGTGATGCCAACTTAACTGGCGTAAACTTCAGTGGTGCCAACCTTAGCGGTGCCAACCTCGGCGATGCCAACCTCAGCGGTGCCAACCTCAGCGGTGTTAACCTCAGCAGTGCCGACCTCAGTAGCACCAACCTTAGCGGTGCTAACCTTAGCTGTGCCAACCTTAGCCGCGCCGACCTCAACCGCGCCGACCTTAGCAATACCAACCTTAGCCGCGCCGACCTTAGCCGCGCCGACCTCAACCGCGCTGACCTTAGCAGCACTAACCTCAGCCATGCTGACCTCAGTAACGCCATCCTTTTCGGTGCAAATCTGAGTGAAGCCAACCTTAATAGCGTCAGCCTTAGCCATGCCGACCTTTGCCGCGCTGACCTCAGTGGTGCTGATTTGAGTCACGCCATCCTCAACGGTACTAACCTCAGTGACACAATTCTTTTCAGTACCAACCTCAGCGATGCTATCCTTGTTGCCGCAGACCTCAGCTATGCCAAACTTAACGGTGCCAAACTTAACAATGCCAGACTTAACGGTGCAATGTTCTTGGGTGCCGACCTCAGCGGTGTAGACCTAAGTCGAGTGATTCTCAACGAAGCTGACCTCAGTGGCGTGATTCTCAACGACGCCGACCTCAGTGGTGCTGACCTCACTGACGCGATCCTATTTGGCACAGATTTCAGCTATGCCAACCTTAACAGTGCTAACCTCAGTGGCAGCAACCTCAGTGGTGCTATCCTCAACGGCGCGGATCTTAGCCATAGCAACCTAAGTTACGCCATTTTAGGTGGTGCAGACCTTAGCGACGCCAATCTAGAAGAGATGATCTGGGGTAAAAAGCAGCAGTGGGAAGGGGTGCAGGGATTAGAGACAGCAGTTAATGTACCGGAGGCGTTGAAGGAAGAACTGGGTCTTAATTGAGACGAGGTGAGATTTTATACTAAACTTTCAAGAGCCAATACATTTATGTATAGCCGTAGTCACATAGGTTAGGACAGTGTTGATTGCTCAAAGGCCTGAAACAACTGGGTTTTTGTTCAGCACTCGGCACTCAGCACTCAGCACTCAGCACTCAGCACTCAACACTCAGCACTTTGCTCTATGTATAGGTTTCTCCACACAATTAGAAAGCCCCCAGATGAATCCAGGGGCTTGGGTAATTTTGGTTGCGATCGCTACAGTTATTACGCGATCGCAATTTACGGTAAATGCACTCTAAAATACTTAATTAATTACGGTGATTATTGCTGTAGTGAACCCTTGTACCTGCCCACAGCAACTTCTCCCGTAGCGTCTGATAGTAGGAATTGTTCTCGCGCAAAATAATAAATTTAGCCCGACACTCTGCCATCCGCACATCAACACGGTGTCCGGGCCAAATTGAAGTTCCCAAAACTCCATCTGTCCACAGCTTGGTACTCAAATCGTAATCCCCCAAAGGCCAAATACTCACCACAGAACCAGGGGGTAAAACAAGGGGACGACTAGAAAGGCTCATTGCACAAATAGGAGTGACGGTAAGCGCCTCCATACCATCATGCATAATTGGCCCATTAGCAGAAACGGTATAACCTGTGGAACCTGTAGGAGTGGAAATAATCAATCCATCCCCCACGTATTGATCGACTACCTCACCATCGATTTCCATTTCCAGAATTGAGGTGATCATTCGGTCAGCGGAGGCGGGTTTGACACAGAATTCATTCAAAGCCAGGTAATGTTCACTCACTGGTTCCAAATTAGATCCATGACCCTCATACACCGCAGCTTGCAACATCATCCGTCGTTGGATAGCATAGCGATCCTCAAACAGCCGATCCCAAACTTTCTCTGTATCCTGAAACTCTTCCACTGACTCAGTTAAAAACCCCAGATGGCCTCCTACATTCACTCCCAGAATTGGGATACCAGCTGGGGCTAAATGTCTGGCACCAGTTAAAACAGTACCATCGCCACCGAGTACCAAAGCGAGATCGATTGGTTGACTCGCCGAAGCCAAAAAGACTGGATAGGGGTTGTCTTTCGGCCCGCTAGGTCCCATCAACACTTGGCAATCGCGACTTTCTAGTTGTTTAGCACAGATTTCTGCCCATTGTTTACTCCGGGCATCCCGCGCTTTATAAGCAATGATTACCTGCTTGAGTTGCACGCACAATTACCACTTCAGGAGATTAAACTGCTCCATATCGACGGTATCACGGTTGCGATAAATGGCAAGCACGATCGCTAAACCCACCGCCGCCTCGGCTGCGGCCACGGTAATCACAAATACTGTGAAAACCTGACCCTTAACTAATGTTGAGTCGAGGAAGTTGGAAAATGCCATTAAATTCAAATTAACAGCATTGAGCAGTAATTCAATTGACATCAGCACCCGCACAGCGTTGCGGCTAGTAATTAAACCGTAAATGCCGATGCAGAATAAAGCTGCTGCTAGTAATAAAAAGTACTGGAGTTGCATGAATCTGGGTATCCCTCCTGAAAAAGCTGGCTGTTTATCTGCGGCTCAGGTCGCAAATATTACTCTTTGGTTTCGCTGGTTGTTGATACTAGTTCTCTAGGGCGTTCTTGCAAGGTCAAAACAGTTTGCCCCAGATCGGATCGTGTCAGTTGATCTGGCAAATACTCACGACGTGCCAAAATAATTGCTCCTACCATCGCTATTAGCAACAAAATGGAAGCTAATTCAAAAGGTAGTAAAAAGTCAGTGAAGAAATGCTCTCCAATCAAAACTATAGAACTTTCACCACCCGCCACAGGAGCGGTTGAGTAAGCCCAAGGAGTAGCCAACACCATCGTACTTAAAAGACCAAACAATCCTACGCTGATTACACCCGTAAGTACTTTACGCACCCAAGAGTTAGGAAATGCTACAAAATTTTGCCGCTTGTTCACCAACATAATGGCAAACAAAATCAGCACGTTAACCGCCCCAACGTAAATTAGTATTTGTGCAGCCGCAACAAAATCAGCATTTAGCAACAGGTACATTCCCGCTATGCTGATGAACACACCCCCCAGCAAAAAGGCAGAATAGACGATGTTGGAGAACAGCACCACACCAATGGCCGCCCCAATCATCATCACGCCTAGTATGCCAAGTGATACTAACTGTACTCCTTCTGCTAGATTCACTGTTTTTTGTCCTTAGTCAATTGTCATCGGTCATTGGTCATTGGTCATTAGTCATTGGTCATTAGTCATTAGTCATTAGTCAAATAACAAAGGACAAAACACAAATGACAATGGACAAATGACATTTATTTTTCTGTTTGTTCTACCAAGTCTTCTGGACGCGCACCTGCACGCTGTGCATCCGCAGGTAGTCCGTGGGGTTCGAGGACGCCTTTGGGTAGGTAAACTAGTTCGCGCAGTGGTGTAACCATTGGATCGTCTGTTACCTTATAAGGCAGACGACCTAGCGCTACGTTGTCGTAGTTCAATTCATGGCGATCGTAAGTGGAAAGCTCATACTCTTCTGTCATCGATAGACAGTTAGTGGGGCAAAATTCCACACAATTACCGCAAAAGATACAAACTCCAAAGTCAATGCTGTAGTGGTTGAGTTTTTTCTTTTTGCTGGCTTTGTCGAATTCCCAATCGACTACAGGCAGGTTAATTGGACAAACGCGAACGCAAACTTCGCAAGCGATGCACTTATCAAATTCAAAGTGAATCCTACCGCGAAATCGTTCGCCAGGAATTAGTTTCTCGTAAGGGTACTGTACAGTAATTGGACGCCGCCGCATGTGGTCAAAGGTGACAGAAAGTCCCTGACCAATGTAACGCGCAGCTTGTACCGTTTCTTTGGCGTAATCACCAACTTGTTTCAGGAACTTTAGCATTGTGTTTCACTCTCTCTTTATTTGTCCCTTGTCCCTTGTCATTTGTCCTTGGTCATTAGTACAAATGACTAATGACTAATGACTAATGACTAACCCCCGAAGGCGAAGGGAAAGGCTAGTTTCAAGGCGGCAGTTAATAGGAGATTAACCAAACCAACTGGTAACAAAAACTTCCATCCTAAATCTAACAGTTGATCAATCCGTACCCGTGGCACTGTCCAGCGCAACAGGATGGCGACAAACACTAGTAAATAGGCTTTGAATACGGTCATGGTGATACCCAAAGCCGCAGTTACTATCTGGAACACGGGATTTAATTCACTGACTCCCAGCCAACCAGCGATGAGGTTGAGGGGAATAGGAAAGTCCCAACCGCCCAAGTAGAGAATTGCTACTAGTAGGGAAGAAAGGATCAAGTTAACGTATGAACCCAGGTAGAATAGACCGAATTTCATGCCTGAGTATTCAGTCTGATAGCCTGCGACGATTTCTTCTTCCGCTTCGGGTAAGTCAAAGGGTAATCGTTCGCATTCAGCGAGGGCGGCTATCCAAAAGATCAGAAAACCGATTGGTTGCCGCCAAATGTTCCAGCCTAGAATGCCGTAGCCAGATTGTTGATTGACAATATCAACGGTGTCGAGGCTATTAGACATCATAGCGATCGCTAACACCGCCAGTGCCAAAGGAATTTCATAACTAATAGATTGCGCTGCTGCCCGCAAGCCCCCTAAGAGGGAGTATTTGTTATTAGATGCATAGCCAGCCATCAGCAAGCCAATGGGTTGAATGCTAGACAAGGCAATCCACAAGAATACGCCCATGCCCACATTGCTAATTACGATATTCTGTCCAAAGGGCACAATCAGGAACGACAGAAATACCGGAATTACAACAATAATGGGGCCGAGGGTAAACAGCCAGGGATCAGACTTGGCTGGTACTATATCTTCTTTAAATACCAACTTCAGACCATCCGCTACAGGCACCAGCAACCCAAAAGGTCCCTGGTATTCTGGCCCAATTCGCTGCTGTGCGGAGGCGGAAATTTTCCGTTCTAGCCAAGTAGCAACTAATACCCCCACTGTTGCTCCAATCAGCATCAGTATCATTGGCAGGGGCATCCAAATCGCTTTGGCTGTTCCTGCTGGTATACCTAAATCCCGGAGGGATTCAATAAAAGTTCCTTGGAGGTCAATTCCTGAATTCATGTTTCCGCTCTTTAAGACATCGAGTCATGGTGAGTTACAACTATTAGTTGAATTAATAACCGTAAATTCACCCATTTATAATTTTTGCTGTGATGACGTCCGATTGAAGATTTGTTGCCAATTCCCATGCCTAGTATATCGTTGGATGGTTTGACCACCCTGAAGCGAGATGAGAATTCTACTTATGGTTGGCATTGAGATTAGCTATTGAGGGCTGGGGAGCAGAGGAGCATACTTCTCTACGAGAGGCTGCGCCAACGACTACGCTCAGTAACCGGGGGAGCAAGGGGGCAGGGGAGCAGGGGAGCGGAGGAGAAGTTGCAGTAAGTCTTTCCTCTGTGCCCCTCGGTCACTGAGTTTACGGTGAGCGCAGTCGAACTGCGTAGCCGTACCCCTCCGGGGAAGCAAGCTACACGCAGCCTCTCCTAGAGAAGTGCTGCCCCTTTGCGCCTCTGCCTCTTCTACACAATGCCCAATACTTCTCTACGAGAGGCTGCGCCAACGGCTTCTCTACGAGACGCTACGCGAACGCGGTAGTTGGGCGCAGTCGAAACTCAGTACAAGTGCCCCATGCCCTATGCCCATTTACCTTTGCTCAATAGGGGTATAAGTAACTTCGTGCAGACCGTTGTAAACCTGGGTAGGACGGAAAATCCGGTTTTCTGCTAATTGTTCTTTCCAGTGGGCTAGCCAACCGGCAACACGAGCGATCGCAAATATTGGCGTAAACAAGTCTGTGGGAATACCCATCTTCCTATACACCAAGCCGGAGTAAAAGTCAATATTAGGATAAATCCCTTTGCTACCGAGTTTTTCCTCTACAACTCGTTCCATTTCTTGAGCAATGTCATAGAATTTGTCATAGCCAAACTTCTCAAACAGTTGTTCTGCTAAACCTTGTAAAATTATGGCTCGTGGGTCTTTGACTTTATACACACGATGTCCAAAGCCCATAATCTTAGATTTAGTTTGTAGACAATTCTCTATGTAGGGACGGACATTTTCCACAGAGCCAATTTTTTCCAACATCTGAATTACTTCTTCATTGGCTCCACCATGCAGAGGTCCACCTAAAGTTCCCACAGCACTAGCAACCACAGCGTAAGGATCGGTCAAGGTGGAAGCTGTCACCCTAGCACTGAAGGTAGAAGCATTCATTGTATGCTCGACTTGAAGTATCAAGCAGATATCAAAAATCCGCGCCATCAGAGGATCGGGTTCTTGCTCATTGAGCATGTATAGAAAGTTGGCGGAGTAGTCTAAGTCATCACGGGGACGTACCGGGTCATTGCCTTTTCGCATCAGTTGGAACGCCGCCACCATTGTGGGAATGGTTGCTATCAGGCGCACCACAGAATCTCGAATGTAGACAGGATTATGTAAATCGCGGAGCGAATAAAACAAGCCTAAAGCAGCAGCGGAGGCTTGTAAGGCATCCATTGGATGACCGCTTTCTGGAAAGCATTTCATCATATCCCGAATGCGGTATTTTATCCGTCGGTGATAACGAACTTCATGCTCAAATGTTTCCAGTTCTTCCTTGCTTGGCAGTTTACCCCAGATTAAGAGATAAGCAGTTTCTAGGAATGTACTTTTTTCTGCTAATTCCTCAATCCGAATGCCACGATATTCTAGTATTCCCTTTTGCCCATCAACATAGCTGATACTTGATTGAGCGGCGGGAATGCCTTCTAAACCAGGCTTGTATTCGCACACCATCATGGCAACAC
>NZ_JAVRCI010000084.1:0-27247 GCF_034530835.1 Nostoc sp. DedQUE12b
AGCCTTCAGATGGAATGGCTTTTATCTCACAATGCTTAACCCGAACTCAGGTTACTTATTAAATCCGAAGAACCCCACCCCGCCAAAGCTACGCTTCGTCTCCCCTCCCGAAGAGCGGGGAGGGGATTAAGGGGAGCCAGTGCGGTCTTGGGGTCTCCCCAAGTGGAGCATCTGGCGTGTGGGGTGCAATGACTGTGGAAATCATAACTAATTATGCGAACATGATATTAAGAATGCAATTGTTACTTTCTAAACATCTAAGAAATTGCAGGCTGATGGAATTTTCGGTATAAAAACTTTGATAGCTTTACTATAGATTTAAGTAAGTGGGCGTGAATAAACAAAGTTTTGTAGTAAGGCTTGGAGTGGTTGACTAGAAACATTTAATTTATTTTATCTTGCATAATATAGTTTGATTTATTCCTGCCACTAATTAACATCGTAATGAACAAAATTGGGATTTTACCTGGAAAAAACCTTTAAGGATTCGTTTGAGTGAATTAAATTTAACCCGCCTAATAGCTTTATTCACTTCTACCCACTGCCGTTTTCTTTTACTTGCTTCTGGATAATCTTCACTCAGCATATCGACTGATAGTAAATACATCTTGACGCAGTAAATTTTGCCTTGTTTGCGGTACTTGTAAGTTCCCAGTTCATTTGCATCTACTTGCCCAATTATTCCTGCTTCTTCCCACGCCTCTTTGGCTGCTGAAGCAGGCGGACTCATGCCATTAGGAATATCTCCTTTCGGAATCACCCAGTGTTGAAAGTCACGGGTTGTTATGAGCAAGATTTCAACTTTACCATTGTTCACTCTGTAAGGAATTACCCCAGACTGTTTAAACACTTTACTGGCTTTTCGACTCATGTAATTTACATCCTGTACGTCCTAGCTTTTTTGTACAATGTTTACTTCAGAAATTCTAGAGCTGATACCGGATAAATTTAGGTTAATCTTAAGTTATGAAAAGGTTAAAAAATAATTTTTATTTATAACAGTTAATTATCGAAACAGAATAAAGGCGTCCACCAGAATTCAGAATGAATTTTGTGCAACTAGCATTAGCGAGTCCGCGATACCGTAGCCTTAGCGTTCGTGCAGCGTTCTCGTAGAAAGGAACAAGCGTCGCATCTGAATCAAGGAGGTTAATGGGACTTAGACAAAAAGTAGCCAGAAAAAGCCTCAAATTTTATATATGTACAGAGACTTTGACATCGTTAAGCCTAGTTTCTTGATATATCTGGGTTTCAAGCATTTTTGAGTATTTGGTGTATTTTCCTTGCTTTATATAGCTTTGAGTTTTTTTTATGCCTTAAAAATATTTAAGTCCCGATAGTACAAATCTTCTGGCAACACATTGTGTAGTATAAAGGTAATATAGTTAAACCTTTTATTCTTTCGGGACAAGCTTGTGCCAAATTTGACTTAATTGCACTAAAAGGAGAGTGGCGATGAAAAAAGTAGCGGTGTTTGGCAATGCTGGAGGCGGGAAATCAACTTTAAGCAAGAGATTATCTGAAATCACTGGTTTGCCACTTTACGTCTTGGACAAGATTAAATATCAATCAGCAGGAACAGAGGTTCCACATGAAGACTATAAGCACGCCCATCAGCAAATTTTAGTTACTGACCGATGGATTATTGATGGGTTTGGTTGCATGGAAACTCTCTGGCTACGACTTGACGAGGCAGATACTCTGGTTTTTGTCGATTTACCGCTATATGTGCATGGATGGTGGGTAACTAAACGACTAATCACAGGTTACTTTAAACCGCCAGTAGGCTGGCCCTCCAATAGTCCCATATTAAGGAGTTCACTTATGAGTTACCGTGTGCTTTGGTTGTGTTACAAATATTTAACCCCAAAATATCGTGAGTATATCGAGCAGGCTCAAAGCATCAAAAATGTTTATCACATTCGCTCGACTCAACAAATTTCGCAATTTTTTGAATTAATTAATGCAGGACACTAACTTTGTTGCTTCTTTCCTGCCTGAATACTTTGACTGCGGAGTTTAAGGCCCATTTCGTAACATTAAGGTGTACGTCCCTGGCGGTTTTTCAACAATCTACGTTCCGAACTACTGGCTGTCAACCGAAATTTTGAAAAGGAATCACGATTGTTGATGATGGTTTTAATGCCGCAGTCACACTATTATTACCAGACTGGTTTTATCTTGAAAAGTCAGACTCCTATTCGTCAGTTGCATCCATAAAAGTTGTCAGAAATCTCAGTAATACTGTTGTTCAACTAACTGTAATAACTGTTCCCGCACTCTCGTTGGCTAATCTATCCACTGCACACACGGCATAGGTTCCCGCTTGTTGGACGGTAGCGAAGGTTGTGCCAGCAGACAAAATTCGCTGAATTGTCCAAGTATCGCCACTCAGCCGATAAAGTGTCCACGAACGAACTGGCTGATTATCTCCAGGTTGCCAACTCAGTTTGCGGTTATTGACTTGTAATCCAATGGGTGGAGATGGTGGTGTTGTATCCTGCCAAGGCAAAGTTGGCGGTAGCGCAGGTTTGTTATAAAGCAGACTTTGGAATTTATCAGCAATGCCCTGACTATTTTCTGTCAAAACACCGACATTAAAAAAGATATTCCCTAGTGATAACTGTGCAGCTTGGCTACGAGTAACTATCACCTGCTTTTCAATCTCATCACTCTCCCGACTCTTGTTGCTTGGTTCTGTCAGATTGTTACCAGCGTAAACGTGTCTTTGTTTTGTGTTTATCTGTGTCCACCACTTTAACAACGCCGAATAACTTTGTTGTGGTTGGTCTGTGCGCCAGTAAAGTTGAGGAGCGATATAATCAATCCAGCCTTCTTCTAACCATTTTTTTGAGTCAGCATATAGCACGTTGTAAGCATCCAACCCAGTAATACCAGCGGGTTGTCCGGGGCGATAAATCCCAAAAGGACTAATACCAAATTTAACGTCGGGTTTGGTTGTTTTAATCCCCTGCCAAAGGCGCTGTACCATTTTGTTAACATTGTCCCGTCGCCAATCGCCAAGGCTGAGTGTACCACCAGCTGCTTTATATGCAGCGTAGGTTTTATCATCGGGGAAAGGTTGTCCTTCAATGGGATATGGATAGAAATAATCATCTAAGTGAATGCCATCAACATCGTAGCGCTTCACTACATCGAGAATTACGTTATACGCCCTGTCCTGAACTATTTTTAGTCCTGGGTCCATCCAGCGTTGTGTTTTCCACAAATAAACGCTTTCTGGATTGGTAGCTGCGATGTGGGGACGGACTGTTTTAGCTGGGTCGGTGGAGGTGCTAGCGCGGTAAGGGTTAAACCAAGCATGGAGTTCAATATTGCGCTTATGACATTCTGCGATCGCAAACGCTAAAGGATCGTAAAATGGTTCTGGTGCTTTCCCCTGAGTTCCTGTAATCCAAGCACTCCAAGGCTCTAATTGAGATTCATACAAAGCGTCCCCCTCCGGTCGCACCTGGAAAATCAGGGCATTGAAGTTTAGCGCTTGTAATTTAGTAATAATCTCGGTAAGTTCTGCTTTTTGTTGAGCAACAGAAAGTCCCGCTTTGGAAGGCCAATCACCATTCCACACAGATACTACCCATGCTCCCCGGAATTCCCGCCTATGATTTACCCTAACACTACCAATAGGTGTTGGAGTTGGTGTGGGTATTGGTGTCGGTGTAGGCGTTGGTGTTGGTATTGGTGTCGGTGTAGGCGTTGGTATCGGCGGCTGCACTAGATAACTAGAGGCAATTTTTTCTGCCTGACCTAAATACACCAAAGCTTGATAAATAATCGCTGCCACATCTGCACGGGTGGCTGCGAGATTAGGATTGAGTAATTTAATATTTGGGAAACTAACTACTAATCCGGCGCTGGTGGCAATAGCTACGTGATTTCTACCATACTCAGGAATCTGAACAGAATCCTGATAAATTTGTGAGAGTTTTGAGAGGAGGTCAGGTTTTACCTTGGTAGCAATTTCTAAGCCTGCTACCAAGGAAACTAAGACTTCTACTCTAGTAATTCGGTTAGCAGAACGGAAAGTTTTATCAGGAAACCCGCTAATAAATGCTTTTTCGTAAGCTGTTTTGATGGCTGCTGCTGCCCAATAATTTGTGGGTACATCAACAAAGGGAACATACTGCCGCTTCTTGGAAACTGTGCCAAATGAGTTGGCGATAATAGCGGCAAACTCAGCACGGGTAAGTGAATTATCGGGGCGATAAGTGCCATTAGGCAACCCACTGACAATACCGCGTTGGGCTAAGGCTGTAATAAATGAGCGTGCCCAATGGTTTTGAATATCCGAGAATGGAGTAGCAATAGATACCATTGTTAATTGCAGCTAGCTGGCCTAATTTTGATTTCCTTAGCTAATTTAGCAATTTTGTTGGCGTAGGTGTAGCCCACCGTAGGCATCGCTGCTGCAATAGACTTATTGCATAAGTGGGGAAAAGGGGAAGGGTTAAAGGGTAAAGGTATGGAATTTTCCCAAACCCAGTAGCCTTTAACCTTTCTCTAACCGGAAAGCAAAAGCTACTTTTGCAAGATATTTAATGTCGTCTTGTAAACTTTGACTACTTAAGTTTGAGAATGAGAAATAGGGAAGGGGGAAATGGACTTATGTTAAAGGGGAAAAAACTTATCTTACTATATCGAGCCTTCCAATCCTTTTCCCCTTACCCTTTCCCCTTTAACCGAGCAGTATTGCTCCCCCACCCCCCCCTCCTATCTACTAAGTAGCATTTGCAGCTTCATTAGTAGGATTCGAGGTAGAACGCGCATTCAATGACAGCATTACGCGTGAAACGCCAGTGAAAATAATGCTAACACCAACTAGTGTCCCAAGAAGCCAGGGTGCATTGAAGGGCCACTGGAACCAAATCATTGCGCCTAAGACCAGCGTAATAATCCCATTACCTAGTATCCACGTCCAGTTCTTTTGTGGACGTAACCGGAATGCCAGAATTAACTCGAATGTACCTTCAGCCAGCAAAAAGCTACCAAGCAACAGAGTTAATGTGAGAATACCTGTAAAAGGATAAACAAACAGCATTATACCTGTTGCAATATAGAGTCCGCTCAATAGAAGTTTCCAAATAAAACCTCCTTCGTGGCGGGTTTGAGTGGCATAAACTAGTTTTGTAAATCCAGCAAAAATCAAAATCACCGCAACCCAAGTTTCGGCGAATAAGGTGGTGAAGTTAGGCGCTGCGATCGCAATAACCCCTAAAATACTCAGGAGAACACCACTTATCAGCGACCCATTAACATCCTTTTTAATATCTCTAGAAACATCGGTTGTCATAAAAACCCTTTCCCTATTCTTAGACTAAACTCTACATTTAGGTTAGAAAACTTCTAAGTCACAAAGTATGAACCCTAAGATAGACTAATCAGTATTAACTTCATCGCGATCGTGAGTAAAATTCACGACTATTGAGATACTCAATCAATCATCTGATCACAAAAGCATTATCTTTAAGTAACCCTTATAAAAGTTCTGCAAGATTGCTGAGGCGTTCATAAACAGAGATGAGACGATCTCCTTCAAGTTCAACAGAAGTGTTTGGATAATTCTCAATGGCTCCAAGTAGTGTAACTTCACCATTTTGTTCAATAGATGCACTTAAAGCACTTCGCAACGCCTGCTGATCTAACTCTCCTCCGGGTGGGTGAACTACCTCACCAATTTGGTTAACTAAAATTGGCCCTGCCCAACTACCTAGTAAACTATTTAAAAAGTCAGCATCAGCTTTTATTGGGGCTTTCAATGCCTTACGAGCTACTCCGGGGTCTTGTTGGGCTGCCTGTAAATAAGCTCTTAATGTTGGCGTAGTCTTACCTGTTTCTGTAAACTGACTTAATTCTTCAACAGATACTTGCCCTTGAAAAGTACCGTATTTTAAAACAACTTGCTCGGCAGCATTAGCATTAGTAGTTGAAAATAGAACAATAGCGCCTACGCCTAAAGCTACCGTCTGAGTGAGTAACTTAGTAAATTTCTTATTATTTAATCGATTGAAAAGTTGCGAAATCTGCATTTTGTTAAATTTGATAATGGTATGTAGCAGACATAAGCAAAAAATGCCTATGTCTTAGGATTAAACCTTCTCATTAGGCGAAGCTGCATGAGGTAGTATAGATTGATCTTCGTCTAAGGTTGGTGCAGGTACGCCCAAATGCTTTCTTGTAGTTTCTTCAGCGAGTTTTCGGTCTTGTTCGTTCTCGAACTGACTCTCATCTAACAAATGAGGATTTTTTGCTGCTTCATCTCGGCTTGGTCGATAACCATTTTTCCACCTGTACTTCCAGTCCATAATTTGAAAGGCAGATATACTGCAATTTTATTTCCTAGTTCTTTATCGTAGACGCTGAATGGAAAGTGGTACTCCTGCTATGGGTTGAAGAGGCTCATTCAGAGGGTATAAATTTAACATCTTAAAGTAATAATACCTTTTTGGGTAAATTTTAATACTTTAATATGCAAAGAACAAGTCATGAGTGGCGATCGCAAATATAATAACTCTTCTCATGACGATCTGCGATCGCTACTGGTGTTATATAAAATTTTACAGTTACAGAATTTGTTTGATTTTATATTTTCATTCAAAAATAGATATGATAAATATTATTTTAGATATTGCCCAAACACATAATCAGACAATTATGCTTAAAGAACAGATTACACAAGAACTAGAAAAATTACCGGAACCTTTGTTGCAGGAGATTTTAGATTTTGTTCAGTTCTTACAAGCAAAGTACCAAAAAGATAAAATTTTAGAAATCACCATTATAAGTGAATCATCACTGCGAAAAGATTGGTTAAAACCAGAGGAAGATACAGCATGGCAGGATTTGTAAAAGGAGATGTTGTTATTGTTCCGTTTCCCTTTTCGGACTTAACTCAGACAAAACGCAGACCTGCTTTAGTTATTGCTACACTTCAGGGTAATGACCTGATTCTTTGCCAAATTACTAGCCAATCAGTTGGTGATGTCTATGCTATTGAAGTGGACAAGAGTAATTTTAACTTTGGAAGTTTAAATCAGCCAAGTAATATTCGACCAAATCGCATTTTTACTGCCGATCAACAAATTATCTTATATCAAGCAGGTCAAATAAAATCTGAAAAATTAACAGAGGTGATTAATAAAGTTATTGAAATTATACAGTACTCAAGCCTGTTCCTAAAGCGTTTATAGTTTATATTTTTATTCATGTGATGAGAGAGATAGAATTGATTTGAGACTGTCTGGATTCCATACGTAGTTTTTCATATCGCTTGGCCATAATATTTCATCGGTTGTAGCAATTTCTAAAGTGTTGGAATTGAGTTTCTTATATAAACCTATAAAATCACCAATTTCAATTTTATTTTTTTTAAAAGTTTGACGAAGAAGTTCGATTGTAAACATCATATTATGGGCTTCAAAGTTGCCTTCAGTAAACAAACGCTGAAATACCAAAAATTTTATATCGTCTCGTTTTTGCTCAATAGCTATTTGGGGTGTCATTCCAAATTTTTGTGGTAATATATCGCCTTCAATAAAAACCATAATATAATTTGGACCTGGTATCCATTTTCGATAGCCATTTCCGAAGGTCAAAACATTGATGAGTTGACTAGTGTGCTGCTGCCACTTCTGTTCTTGAATTTGTCGTTCTCTAAAGTCAAACACCCTAGCATGCCCACTGATAAAGATTGTTTTAGCAAGCTTAATAGCTCTAGCCAAGTAAATTGTTCCAAGACTATCACCCGATAAATTAAGAGGTATCGAGTTTTTTACAGCGTAATTAATCAAAATTGCTGCATTTTTAATAGCTGGACTACCAGATAAATTGAGATAGTCAATAACTGCATTTATCCAGTCGAGGTATCGGTTAATGAAAGCAATAATTGGACGTTGCTTCAGAAAAGAAGAGTTGTTCATATTAGCAATACCAGTTAAAAGAGTAGTAGCATACCTACGGCTCCTTTTTGAAGACTCAGACTTATTTTGTCCCAGCCCAGAGACAAATATTGTAAAAAGTTCGCGCTTATCGTTTTCTGGATAATAGGCAATATCAGATGCAATCATAGTGATGGGATCAACAGATGATATAACCGAGTCAAAATCAAAAACCTCTTCGCTACCTGGGTTTTGGAATTGCCCATCAAATTTTTTATCTGGGAATAGAGCTTCAACAGGCCAACGCCACCAGGGAGATATAATTTGTGTTGTCTTGTCTAATTTATTCATAAAAGGCTTTCCTAGAATATTGTCCCTGTCGTTTCTTTCTTGAGTACGAGCTTGGAGAAAATGTCGATAATGAAATGGTTATGTCAGTTATAAAACTTCTTCAACTGGGTTAGAACAGGCAGATAGGGAGCGATCGCACCAACCTCACTGCCAAAGGCGATCGCTACTTTTTGTCTAAGTCTCACTATACCTTTGCTAACCTGAGTGTGTTTGTGTTTTTGCCGTTGAAACCAGAAATGGAGACAGCCAAAGGTGAACCGATGAGTTGAGCCACTCGATTCTCCCAAAATTACCGAAAGTTCTGGTGATGTAAGCTATTGGAGTGATGAGTAGCGTGTTAGTGGAAAATCTGGGGTCAGACTTGTTTTACAAGCTTTTTTAGGCTGATGCACCACTAAGACAATTAGGTTAAATTGTGAATGAAATCATATTGCTGGCTAATTCCCCGGTTTAGCTGCAAATCCAGGTTAAGGCTGCGGATTTTGCCGAAGCCCTAACAAATTTCCGTCAATATCCTTGAAGGTGGATAATTGCACTCCGTGACCGACATCTGTAATTGGCCCAAGTTCAACTCCTTTTTCAGCCAGGCTTTGACGAGCAGTAACTATATCGTTGACAACAAAGGTATTGACGGTATTACCTGGTTCAACTGAGTTACTCAAGTTCAAGCCGATTGCAAAGCGTGGAATATCAGGAAAACTAAACTGTCTCCAGGTAGGTGTGTCATATTTTTCTTGAGGAACTAACCCAAGCTTAGACTTGTACCACTCGGCACTAGCTTCGAGATTAGTAACGTCTAGTTTAGTGACAAAACTATATTCACCAAAAGTGTTTTTCAATGTCATATTCTACTGTGCTAATCCAGAACTTCTGTAATATGGCTATTATAAGCTTTTTATCGTAATGTACTGCAAGTTTACCAGATGATAGTAGTTTAGTGTTACTCGTGTACTTTTACTCTAAAAGCCGCGCTCTTACAACATCTACGCACTCCAACAAAAGTTCAGCCACAGTGAGCTTTTTTCCACTACTGGAATTCTAAAGCGCATAACTTCATACAGCTTCTTAGATGTTGGAGGTTGCCAGTTGTAGTTCTGCTGTTCATACAAAGGCAGGTGAAGCGTGGGTTATGGTGTGTGTTGAGATGGGAGGATTTGACAGTGCAGCGAACCGAATAGATAAGTTCTAGTTTTAACGACTTGTGAGCATCTAAAAAGAGGCAATTATAAAGTAAGGTATCAATGTTAATTCTTTCGACTAACTTCTGAACTATTCAGATTCAAGAAGCAATCCTTTTGCAGCCGTAGACGTGCCAATTTTAGATAGGGAACTGAGCAGAAAAATAGAAAAACCCATTCTGAAAAAGACAATTACAACAGATTTACCTCAACAGTTAGAGCCAGAAACTGAAATTCTTGAAACTCCAAAACCAGCATTAGAAGCCAAACAAAAACTAAAAGAGGGTAATGACAAGTCAGAGTATGTTTCTAACTATTACTATTCTCCAGTATTTGACAACCCTCAAATAAAATCAATTGAGAACTCAGGGTGGAAGGTGTCAGATATTTGGCGAGAAATTCGGGTAGATAAGTAGGTTGGCACAATTAAACCGAACTATACAAAGTTTTGTATGGTAAAAGGGAAAAGGTTAAAGGGTAAAGGTTTTTCCCTTTTACCATTAACCTTTACCCTTCTTAATTTAGTTGTGTTTTTTAGCACCTACTTACTTACTGCGATAGTTAGTAAGCTTTGAGCGCTAGCAATGATGTCAAATAGCAAACGGTGCTTTCCATAAATAATTTTTCTTGACTGGCTTGTATTTTATGAGGGTGATTTTGACCCAGTAATAGTCTTAACAGTATTTAACCGAATTTGTTATTAAATAATTGTATATTTTTTATTTTATGGCTGTACCAGAAAACCACACTTTTCACTGAATATAAATTTAACTTTTCCTAAATAAAAGTTTTCTATAAGTCGCCGGATTGCTAAATTATCGCAGAGGAGAATGATTGATGCAAGCTTCAGTAGATTACGCCGACATCACAGCAGAAACTCCAACTCTCTCAACCGTGACCGCCGAATACCAAGTTATCCAGATGCAATTTAACCAGGCTCAAACCTCTGAGCAACGAAAGTCCGTCATAGAGCAGTGGGATGCCTTGCGGCGTAGACTAGATACATGGAAGGAACTCACGCGACTGCACTTTCACCAAGACACGCAAAACCCAGAGTACAAAACTGCTTTGGACTATTGCAACGAACTTTTGCCATCTCTGACCGCCCTTGAAGTAGACCTAAAACGGCAACTGCTCAACAGCCCCGATCGCACCGAGTTAGAAAAAAGTTTCGGACGGCAAGCTTTTTTGCTATGGGAAGCAGACATTACGACCTTTGAATCGACGATCGCAGCAGATTTAGTTGAAGAATCCAAACTCAGCAATGAGTACACCGAACTGATCGCCTCAGCAAAGCTAGAGTTCCAGGGTGAGCAGGTGAATTTATCGGGTTTGCAACCTTATATGCAAAGTAAAGATCGAGACGTTCGTCAGCAGGCAGAACATTGTCGCTGGCAGTTTTTTGAGCAGAATCAAGACCGCTTCGATCAACTGTTTGATCGATTGGTAAAACTGCGCGATCGCATGGCAAAAAAATTGGGCTACGAGAATTACATTGCGCTAGGATATCGCCGAATGCGACGGGTAGATTACGATCAAACCGATGTCGAGTACTATCGAGATCAAGTAGTTCAACAGGTCGTTCCTTTAGCGATCGAGCTAATTGGGCAACAGGCTCAACGGCTCAACCTAGACAGCGTGTATTTTTGGGATGAGTCTGTCTTTGATGCAGAAGGCAGTCCGGCTCCAATTGGGGATCATGATTGGATGCTGCAACGGGCACAAGAAATGTTTGATGCCATGCATCCATCCCTGGGTGGGTTTTTTAAGATGATGGTTGAGCGGCATTTACTGGATTTGCAAAACCGTCCTGGAAAAGCGGGAGGCGGATTCTGTACAAGCTTCCCAAGCTATGATACGCCCTACGTGTTCGCAAATTTTAATGGAACAAAAAACGACGTACAGGTGTTCGCTCACGAGATGGGTCACGCTTTCCAAATGTGGCGAAGTCGCCATTTGCCAGTTTTTGATTACCTGTGGCCCACGCTAGAATCGTGTGAAATTCATTCCATGAGCTTAGAGTTTCTTACCAGATGGCAGATGGAAAAGTTTTTCGGCGAGCAAGCAAAGCGATTTCGTCGGCAGCATCTAGCCTGGTCAATTCTGTTTCTGCCTTATGGTGTGGCAGTGGATCATTTTCAGCATTTGGTCTATGCCAACCCAGAAGCAACACCGCAAGAACGACATCAAATGTGGCAACAGATGGAAGCTCGTTATCTGCCTTGGCGAAATTATGGGGATTTGAAATATCTTAGCAAAGGCGGACTTTGGCAAGACAAACAGCACATCTACTGTTCGCCGTTTTACTACATTGATTATACTTTAGCTCTGTGTTGCGCGTTGCAGTTTTGGGTCAAAGCAGAAGAAGATTATGAAAAGACGCTAGCAGAGTATATTGCATTATGCGATCGCGGCGGTTCTGCGTCCTTTCGAGAATTAGTGCGCTCGGCAAATCTCATTTGTCCATTTGAACCTGGCGCACTTACTCAAGTCGTTGAAAAAGTGCGTTCCTCTTTGAAGGCTGGCTAATTGAAAAAGCTGAAATCGCCCAGTATGGCACGTCCACAATACCCACAGAACTTTTGCAGCATCGCTGTGTCAACTTTAATCTATTTACAGACTGGGTGAGAGCCTAAATGGAAGTTTGAACAAGATGAAAAGCGATTGACCTTTCTGTTGACAGTTATCTGCGATTCGATAATTCAGAAGTCATTTTAGAGGCGGTCATTCAAGGAGCCGATGTAGTTCAATTTCCCAAATTTATCGCAGCCAAAGCGATCGCGCGTGGAGACCTCCAACCAATTCTTCAATCCTACGCGACCCAAGTTGGATTACCGATCTCCGTGTTGTACCCGCAAAAACGCTATCTCTATGCTAAAGTTCGCGTCTTGTTGAGTTTATGACAGAATTGATAGGTGCATTTGTCATAACAAGCTATTTGCTGTAGCATCACACTCTTTGAAAAAAGTTTCTGGTAATGACGGACGTAAACACAAATATACTAGTGGCCCAAACAACGGAAAAAGAGCAACTACCCAAAAAATACGTTTATCCTTGAGTCCTCGACGTGCCATATCATCATCAAATAATGAACTTATTGGAAATATCAAGCACATGAGACAGAAATCAAGACTGATAAGGTGAACGAAGGGTTTATGAAAAAACTGCTGAATATAATCTTCCCAGTTTCCAGCAATTACTGCATAGCCCAACAAACCAATAGTAGCAACTAGGAGACAAGCTCCTGTTGCTCGTTGTTCAAGAATTAAAAGCCACTGATCTTTTGTTCCATAGAATACTTGATTAGATTTACGAAATATTAAGTAAGGGAGAAGACAAATTACACCTGTAAAATTTGAGCCGATAAAATAAGGCCAAGCACGAAAATTTTGCATTCTGCCATCAGCAAACATTAAACAAGCCTAGATCATAGGGCAGATGCCCATCAAGCAGAAGATTGTTGGAATAATGGCGTTAAGTTTTTCCCATTGAAGCGTTAAAATCTTCCATCCTAAAAACCATGTGTCGGGTTGATCAACTGGGGCTAGCAAGATAGTATAAGTAACGAATCCCAGCCAGATAGCCCAAAGAATAGTTTTTCTCACCATAAGACCTCCATAGCATACTGAGTAATTGATGAGGCAGTATGTAGCTTTATTGCTGTAACATTTTCAACAGAACCTCTGGGCTGTCCATTTTATCCATGACAACCTCAATAAAAGCAAGTTGGTCATGGTTTTGTTGAGCTGTTTGTAATGCTTTGTCTAACTGGGATTCGGTACTAACTTTAATTCCCCAACCATTGCCAGCGAAAACCTTAGGGAGCTGATGATAATTCCAAGGTTGAATGTCGTTATAGGACATACGTTCACCGTGAATATCACGCTCTATAGTATATCCATCATTGTTGATCAAAAAAATAATCGGTTTTAGATTATAGCGTAAGATGGTTGAAAGTTCTTGTGCAGTCATTTGGAAAGACCCGTCACCAACCAGTAGGATAGAGCGACGTTGTGATGCGACGATACCTGCGGTGGGCTTCGCCAACGCACAACCAAGTAATGAACCAACAGAGTAACCAATCGATCCCCAAAGTACTTGCCCAACGAAAGTAGCTCCTTTTGGTAAAGGAACGATAGAAGCGCCAAACAAACAAGTTCCAGTCTCAGCAACGATAATGTCATCTTCTTGGAGAAAATGAGCAAATCTATACCAAAAATGCTGCTGCGTAATCGGTGCCGAAGAGCCGCCAACGATAGGCTCTATAAAACCAGCATCTAAATTCTCTGTTGCTGATTTGAAATTCAGCGTTTGAGGATCGCGGCGCTGCAACCGTTGGCTTAAAGCAGAAAGCACATCTGCCATAGCGACATTGTTGTACAAAGCATGTTTAACTTTTACATACTCCCCATGCACTTCAATAGTTTGGCTGGGATCAAGTTTGGCAGAAAACTTGCCTGTGTTGAAATCAGTCATCAAAGCACCGATAGTTAAAACACAATCTGCCTGCTCAATACGTTTTCTGACAGATTCCTGACTGGCAGCACCATTATATATGCCGATGAATTGGGGATGGGTTTCTTCTAGCAATCCTTTTCCCATGTTCATCGTGGCATAAGGGTATCCAGTAGCTGTTAGCAATTCTCGCAATTGTTCATGCAAATGATAACGAGCTACACCAATATCAGCAAGAATCACAGGTTGGGAAGCTTTTTCTAGTATGTTTACAGAGAGATCAATTATTTCGGCTATTGTAGCGTCATCACTTTGAAATACAGGGGGTATAAAGAAATCAGACGGTGCAGACACCTCAGCCAGAGCAACATCCATAGGTATGGAAATATAAACAGGTAACTTCTTCAGCAAACAGATACCTAAAACTCTGTCAATTTCCGTTGTTGCATTTTCGTTTGTTAAATATGCTTGAGCCACCGTTACCTGTTGATACATTCGGGCAAATATTGAAAAATCACCAGTACCAAGCGTATGATGGACAAGTGAACCAAGAGCTTGAATTTTAGTTGCAGGAGCGCCAGTAATCGCTACAACCGGAACGTGTTCAGCATAAGCGCCAGCAACACCATTAATAGCACTGAGTTCACCAACACCAAAGGTAGTTACTAACGCTGCAATACCATTGAGCCGGCCATAACCATCGGCAGCATAGGATGCGTTAAGTTCGTTGCAAGTAGGAATTAACTCGATGCCGTTGTGGTTAACAATGTAGTCGAGAAACTCCATATTGTAGTCTCCAGCAACGCCAAAGATATGCTTGATGCCGATTTGCTCCAGACGAAGCAATAAATAGTCGCTAACAGTAAACTTTGCCATTGTCCGAGCCAAAATTTTACCCCTTTAGGGTATGAAAACTTTAACTTAGATGCGTATCTCTGAAGTAAGAGCTAATTGGGAGGAACGTGATTTTGTAATGTCGGACTTTAAACCAGCGATCGCTAAATTACTTATTTAGTTTTGATGAGGTTTTGCTATCCAAGTCTCTACTGAGACGCAGTTTTTCTATTTCCTGTTTGAGTTCTTCTATTGTTGCTTGCCGCTGATCTATAGCGAGTGCCGCAGTTGCGATCGTTTCTACCGATTTCTAAATCAAATTCTCAAGAGCTTTAGCCTGTGGCTTGGCTCTTTTGCATGACGATTTGTCAATTTCAAAAATCAAATAGAAGTACTATATTTTAACCGGCTTAGACCGAGGAAATTCAGAAGGCGGTTTAAATTTCATGACTGGTACATCGTTAACTGCCTTCTGCATAAAATCACGCCAGACGGGAGTAACCATACCTCCACCTGTGGCACCACTGGCTAATTGTTTGTTATCATCTCTTCCTACCCAAATAGCAGTTGTTAACTGGGGTACAGAACCAATAAACCAAATGTCCTTTTCGGAAGAAGTTGTACCCGTTTTACCTGCAACTGGCCTATCTAGTGCAGCACCTTTACCTGTACCATCAGTAACTACCGATTGCATCACATCTAACAATGAGGCTGATGCCCAAGGGTCAAGAACTAGCTGAGGTTTAGGAGTATTGTCTAACAATACATTGCCACTACTATCAGTAACACGGACAATAGCTGTTGGAGGTGATTGCCAGCCATAATTAGCGAAGGTGGCATAAGCACTAGCCATTTCCAGTGGTGTTACACCAATTGCGCCTAATGGTAAAGAACTTACGGCAACCATTGGACTGTTTATTCCCAAGGTACGGCAGGTGTCGATGACTGTATTCATTCCCACAGCTTTGCCAATCTTGACCGCAGGCACATTACGAGATAATGCTAAGGCAGCACGAATCGGCATTGCGCCCATAAAGCCACCATCGTAGTTCCGTGGATAGTACCAACCATCACCATCTCGATAGCTAACTGGAGCATCGATTACCGTTGTACTTGGTGTAAACTTACCACTAGCAAAAGCAGTATAGTAAACAAATGGCTTAAAAGCAGATCCAGGTTGACGCTGCGCTTGAGTTGCCCGGTTAAATTCACTCCTTTTTGAATCTATACCACCCACTAGGGCTTTGATAAAGTGCGTCCGAGGATCAATAGCTACTAAAGCCATTTGATTATTACGTAAACCCCGTCCTTCAAGGGTTTTATGCCACTCCTTAAGGGTTTCTTCTGCCATTAGTTGGAAGTTGGCATCTACTGTAGTTTGTACCCGCATTCCACCTTTGAGCAAGGCATCACGCCCAAACTTTTTAATTATTTCCTGGGCTACGGTATTGGTTACATAAGGAAGGGCACTACCTTGAAATGACCTGATTTTGCCAAGCTTGATTTCTTGCTGGAGAGCATCATTATATTCTCGCTGGCTAATCCATTTCATTGCCAGCATCCGTCCCAGCACTTCCTTTTGTTTTTGTTTTGCCTGTTTCATGTTCACAAACGGGCTAAATTCCTCTGGCGCTTGGATTAAACCCGCCATCATTGCAGATTCGCCCAGAGTCAAATTTGCTGCTGATTTGTCAAAGTAAGTTCGGGCTGCGGTTTGTACACCATAGTTATTGTGACCCCAGTACACTTGATTGAGGTACATTTCTAAAATCTGGTCTTTATCAAGAATTTGCTCTAACCGAATTGCCAGTACCGCTTCTGCTATTTTTCGAGTCAAAGCACGCTTCTTGGATAAAAATATATTTTTCACCAACTGCATGGTGATTGTAGAACCCCCCTCCCGGACACTACCTGCTGTCCAGTTGACTAAGGCAGCACGGCCAATAGCAGCGGGGTTAATACCGTGGTGGTTGTAGAAGTGGCTATCTTCACTTGCTAATACTGCTCGTTTTAAATTCGGGGAAATTTCATCTAGCGGTACAATCTTTCTATTGGCTTCTCCATGTATACCTGCTAAAAGCTTACCTTTAATGTCATAGATATAAGTTGTTTCTTCTGGGAAGAAGTTTCTTAGTTGTCTAACATCTGGCAAATTACGAAAACTAACCGCTAAACCAACCAGTCCTCCAGCAATTACAGAACTTGCCAGCATAGTAATTGAGAGGAGAGTGGCACCAGCTACTTGACCTACTTCTTTCAAAAACTCGGAATTAGGTGCAATCCGAGTTTTTGGCTGCTGCTCTACAAAAGTATTAGACGAAGACACGGTATTTGTACCCCCGCACTTATAAATAAAATAAAAGTTTATTCCAGAAAATTTAGCCAGATAGCTTTTTACATCTATTATTCTGATAGTTGCAAACGTGAATAAATTGTCCGCTAGTTATGAAATAATCTATCTTTATGAAGAGTTTAATGGAGAAATAATCACAAATCTTCTACTCAAAGACAGAAATTACATATCAGGTATTAGCGTAGTCGGCTAGCAGAAATATATTGCTATAATCTTTCTCCAAGAGAATCAGACGTGCGGTAAGCTAGCTAGTGAGTTACCAATATTGGCACTTTTCCAACGGAAGCAATGACTTAAACCGCTACTACCCAATCAATCGCACACCACAGACTTACACCCACCAGCAAAGTTAACCCAAACCTGCCACAGCCCCAGGCATCTGTTCCAGTCAGGCTCACTATCAGCAACGTCGACAGCTTCGCCAATTGTGGAGACTAGCTCGCTGTAGAACTTGCCAACACTGTCCAGCCCAAGCTGCATTTTCAGGTTCAGCCCCTTCCAATCTTGAATAGCAGCACTTTCCACCTGGCTAAGTGTTTAGGGAATGTCAAAGGATATTGTGTCAATTACTTGTGTGGTCATCTCTTTTGTGCTAGCGAGTCATCAATGACCATGAAAATTGCAAATCCCTCAAAGCGTGGGCTAGACAGGGATTTTTGGGTATTGGGTATTGGGTGTTAGGGATTGGCTAGTTTAAATTATTTGCTTTCTCAACTGCTCCTTTTAACTCTTCAAAGGTAATACTGCCGTCTTTGTCTGAATCATAATTTACTAGCAATTCCTGGGGGCTAGTGGTATTTGTTTCTGATGAAATGATTGCACTTAAGCCAGGACTTAAAAAAAGATCATTAATGGATACTTTGCCGTCTTGATCGCTATCTAAGGTATTAAAAAGAGATTGAAGCTCTTGCTCGGTTGTCATAAGTTTCTATCTGAATTAGTTTTTCAACTTAATATCTCATTAATCTCTCAAAATTAAATAAACTTGTATCTTTAGACGTAGAAACGGCTATCGCTGGGGCTTAGATCGGGTGTACGCTGTGGGTTGCAGGTTTGGGTGTGGGGAATTAAGAAGATGTTGAACTTTTTGACGCACTCGCATTCAATTGTCTGGAACACACTCAGCCAACACCCTACCCCCAACACCCTGCCCTAAGGACGTTTCAGTTTTTCTTCGTACCATTTGGTCATCTCCCCAGGCGTTGCCAATATCGCCTCCAGTGCGACTATCTTCTGAATCAGCTTGCCTCCGTCATCTTTTCAACCAGTTCCGGGGTTGTTTTGGATGTGCAGCCTGAATGAGAGCTTGAAAAAGTCTTTGATGACTGGGATTGAGAATTGAAAGCTCAGGATGCCATTGCACACCAATTGCCCAAGGATGATGTTCATGCTCCACAGCTTCAATGACTCCATCATCCCAAGCATGAGCAACAACCCGCCAACCAGGTGGTACTTTATCTACTGCTTGATGATGCCAAGAAACTACAGATATGTGAGAATTCTGTAAACAGTCAGCTAAAAGGCTTTTTACATCTATCCTGACGAGATGTTCTGTAGGTAAACGTCGTCCAGGTTCCGGCTCTAGACGATGTAATACAGATGTACCGTAAACATCTGGAATGTGAGGAATTAGAGTACCCCCGCAGGCGACGGTGAGAATTTGTAAACCCCGGCAAATACCTAATATCGGCAGATGACGTTCAAGAGCAAACTTGCCAAGCTGCAATTCAAAAGCATCACGTTCGCGATCGACTGAATAGATAGTAGGATGAGCAAAACCGTTGTAGCAAGCAGGGTCAATATCTCCACCACCAGAGATGATTAAACCATCTAAAGAATCTAGAAGTATGGCAGGCTCAACTTCTCCTGGTGGTAATAATATGGGAATGCCACCTGCGGCACGGACTGCATCTATATATTCACTTGGCAGAGAAAATGGTAACGCTGCAAGGCGACCGTAAGTTGTAATCCCAATCAATGGTTTTTGAGATTTTCTACTCATCTTGATGCTATTTCACTATTTCGTCTAGCAGTTTTGTAAGATTCGATTAATGCTGCTGTAGCAACAATCCTTCATCAGTATCCAAAGCTGTGAGGGGATTTTCTATATCTATCGATGAAACCTGTGCTTCTAGCTTGTCACAACTTGAGCGCACTAAACGCAAACCGGCATCTAATGAAAGTTGAGTAGTTGTTGGAGTAAACTCTTGCAAGATGCTGGCTTCTATCGTCTGATACTGATCAAGGTTTCTGCTGAATTTTGCCAGAAAATTTGCTCCTTCGCTACCAACAGCGCTGGCAAACTGCAAAATGGAATCGACGTAAGCTCTAACTTTGGGGTTTTTAATTCCTTCTGTAGCTGAGGTTAAGAGCAATTCCCCATTAAGATATTCAAAATCTGGTACATACAAGCGATTGCCAACTAGTTCAAATATCTGCATTCCTTTAGATGGTTTTACTGTTAAGTTCTCATGCCTGACTCGATCGGCCAATTTTTCCAGCAATGTAATTACAAGTAAAATTACAGAGGGAAAGTTGCTATCTATACACCTTATTTCTACTGTGCCGAGTTTGTTGAGTCGAACTGGATTCCAAGCTGATTTGAGTAAGCTAACTCCCGCTTCTTTGAACAGGTTCGGTTCAATTGAGGCTTTTTCCATCGCTTGCAGCCAAGCATAATAACGAGCGAACTGCTGCTCAACTAAACCCTCAACACTTTCGGCATAAGGCATGAGTCCACCGACAGGTTGTAAATTAGTATAAACTCCCTCCCAACCGAAGGTTTCGCTACCTCGATAACGAATTGTATGTGCGGCTAGTCCTAACGCCTGTCCTTCATAAAAGGGACACGCCCGCGTCAAGGAAATAAGTGCAGAGTCGCAAGCTGTAGCTAAATTATAGATATTTAATAGTTCTTCTCGCTCAATTGATGTTGAGTTGTAAGATACTGCAACACGAGGGTCAATAACCCCAGACGGAACTTCTAAATGCAGGTGTGTACCTGTACATTTTCCAGCGTGCAAAAATTTTGAAATGCCGACAGTTCGCGCTTGGATATGGTAATTAGGGCGATCTCGCATAACTGGCATACTAGGCAAAGGATAGCTAGACAGAGGGTAAAGACGTAAACCCATCTGTTGCGCTACAGAGATCGCCAATTTGAGATTTTTGAGATAAACTCTCGCTAGTTCCTTGGCAGTGTCGGCAGGAGGTGTGTTAATTTCTACCATGCTTTTAACGAACTCTGCCACAAAGTAATTTGGGTTTAAACCTTGTGCTTGAGCTTTGAAGTGACAACTCTTTAAAAACTCATCGGCGCGATCGCTCAAGCTACCAACTTCGTCTACCAGAAAAAATTCTTGCTCCAGACCAATACGACGCTTGACTATCGCCATCTAGACCTCCACAAGGGTAATCTCGCCACAGCCTCAATATATGTAGCTTAAAGGATAAAGTTACCGCAAGACAAAATTGATTTGAGTCAATCGACTTGGAGAATCGTAGTATCAGATTGTTAGAGATTTGTTGTCTAACGAAGTTATCCTCAAGGGAATTTAGATTAATACTTAATAATATTTCGAGAAGTGTTTTCTACTTTCAGACATACTACAACTTCCGTTTCAATAAACTCAGCCCATCTGCACAATACGCTGCTGAAAAAGCATAACCAAAAGTAAGAAGCCACCACGGAGTAATGGTTCCTTCAAGATTTAAAAGGTTATATAGCAAAGTGCTGAGTGCTGAGTGCTGAGTGCTGAACAAAAACCCAGTCGTTTCAGGCCTTTGAGCAATCAACACTGTCCTAACTTATGTGACTACGGCTATATCTCTCTTCTGTCACTTTCCGGGAGCGCGATCGCTAGAAGCCTCATGAGGCAACCAATACAAGCTATACTATAAAAAAAAATTTGTGTTGTATTTGCTATTAGAAAATAATCGTGCGATCGCTTGCTATACAAAAGCTATAGATTTCATAAATTGTAAATGTTTTCGGAGAGTGACAGAAGAGGGATATATCATTTTTAGTAGAACAAAACTTCTGCTAACACCCAATTAAAAACAGCTATCTCTGCGCTATTCTATGAAAAAAATTCTCACCACTTTTTTAGCTTTGGGTTTTTATCTAACGCCTTTAACAGTGATGCTGATGGCTCAACCCGCCTGGGGACAGACTCAAAACTTGCGATCGCTAGAAGCAAAAAGACTACTAGAGCAAGGGATAAAATTGACACAGCAGCAGAAACACCAACAGGCAATAGAGATATTGCAGCAAACTTTAATCATTGCAGAAGAACTCAAAGACCAAAAATTTGAAGAAAACGTAATGGTTTGGCTTGGATTTAACTACAAAGCTTTAGAAGAAAAGCAGACTCAAAACTTGCGATCGCTAGAAGCAAAAAGACTACTAGAGCAAGGGATAAAATTGACACAGCAGCAGAAACACCAACAGGCAATAGAGATATTGCAGCAAACTTTAATCATTGCAGAAGAACTCAAAGACCAAAAATTTGAAGAAAACGTAATGGTTTGGCTTGGATTTAACTACAAAGCTTTAGAAGAAAAGCTGAAAGCACAAGAACGAATTTTACAACCAACCTTGGAATCTATACCATGCTGTGAGCGATCAGACTAGTGAAGCCACTACACTCAATAACATCGGTTGAGTCTACTCCGCTTTCGGAGAAAAGCAAAAAGCACTCGAATTTTACAACCAAGCTCTGCCGCTATCTCGTGCTGTGGGCGATCGCTCTCATTCCTGTTCCCCCTGCCTGAACCGTATTGGGGTATAGGGTTGCAGGTATTAGAGTGTAGGGAAGAATGCGAAAATAGCCAAACTAAGGAGCATGAGCAGCACGCCCTGGGAGGTGAGGAGCTTGGCAAGACGCTTGCCTGCAAGCGCAAGAGACTTTGTGGCAGCCATGAGGCGTTAAACCTCCCTCGGACGCTGCAAAAAAATGGCGAAAAGAATGATTACGGATTTCAAAACCAATGACCAGGTAAAGGGAATCAGGAGCATATTGAAACTTGTGGAGATCACCTGCATGAGAAGGGCCCCCACAACAGTGCCGAGGATATTTGCCCGGCCACCGGAGAAGGGCGTACCGCCAACAACAACAGCCGCGATCGCATCAAATTCTGCGTTGACACCGACCTTGCTCGGATCGCCCATACCCAGCCTCGCTGTCTCGACGAGTCCGGCAACCCCAGCAAGCAGGGCGCTAATTATATAAACTATATATTTCACGCGCTCCGCACGGATACCTGCAAGCCGTGCAGCCTCCTCGTTGCCGCCAACTGCGACGATATGACGCCCAAAAAGCGTAGAGCGGATACAGAAGAAAGCTGCCGCGATCGCTGCTGCCGCAATGACAACTTGAATTGGTATAGAACCGAGATAGCCCTTTCCCAGCGCTTCAAATGTAGGATGGACGAAGGGAACAAGCTTACCGTCCCCGATAACCTGAGCAATCCCACGCCATAAGATCAGAGCCGCCAAGGTGGTGATCAAGGCATCAAGTTTTAGACGCGAGATCAGAAAGCCATTGATCAGACCAACCAACAGAGCAGCGCTCAAAGCGAACAAGATGGCAACAGTCATCCCATACTTAATCAGCAATGCCACAATGACTGAAACCAATGCCATCGTAGAGCCAACCGTCAGGTCGATACCACGGGAGGCAATGACAAAGGTCATGCCAACGGCAATCAACATTGTTGTGGATACTTGCAGCAACATATTTAATGTGTTGCTAACTGTAGCGAAACGCGGAGTGAAGATGGCGTTCGCAACATAGAGAATTAGGAGTGCCGCAAATGCACCGAAGTTTGGGTTCCACAGGGTTCCCCAACCCAGATCAGACTTCTTGCTCTTCATTTGGGTTTTGCTCTGTTTGGGATTGTCCACTGACGATTTCCTGATGATCTGCACCTTCCGCCATTGCGTGCAGAATTGCCTTTATGTTCTTCTGCTCGCCGCCCAGTTCCGCGATTGACTGCCCATCACGCAGGACGACAACACGTTGCGAACCTTCAACTAACTCTTCCACTTCCGATGAAATCATTAGAACTCCCAGCCCTTGCTCCGCTAGTTCGGCAATTAGCTGCTGAATCTCGCGCTTTGCACCAACGTCGATCCCACGAGTCGGCTCATCGAGGAGAAGAATTTTTGTATTCTTGCACAGCCATCTTGCCAGAAGCACCTTCTGCTGATTGCCGCCCGATAGTTCGTGGATCTTCTGCTCGGTGCTGGCTGCCTTAATGTCAAGACGCTGCATGAAACGCTCTACAAGCTCGTTCTGTTGTTTCCTGGAAACAATGCCCCATTGTGTAAGGTTCGGTAGGGCAGCAAGCGTCAGGTTTTCGCGCACCGAAAGCTCAGGGATGATGCCGTCTGCCTTGCGATCCTCGGAAAGGAAAGCTATCCCAGCATTGATCGCATCATGAGGATCGCGCAGGGATAAAAGACTACCTTCAAGTTTTACAGTTCCACCCTCAAGTGGTTCAGCCCCGAATAGGGCACGTACTGTTTCACTACGACCAGAGCCGAGCAAACCCGCAATCCCGACGATTTCCCCATGCCGCATTTCAATGGAAACGCCATTGAGCCGTTTTTTATATTTGAGAGCTTCCGCTTGGAGTAGCACTGGCCGATCTAGGGTGTTTTGCGAGTGTCCTGCAAACGCCGTGACTCCTTGGCTCACCTCTTCGGGTTTACGACCTAGCATAAAACAAACGAGTTCCAGACGAGTCAGCGTGGACAGCGATCGCGTGACGATGTTGCGCCCATCACGCAGCACCGTCACGCGATCGCACACGGCATAAAGTTCTTCAAAACGGTGACTCACGTAGACGATGGATGTCCCTTCCGACTTGAGCCGCCGCATGACATCAAAAAGAACAGAAACTTCAGTTTCCGTCAGTGAACTCGTGGGTTCATCGAGGATCAGCACCCGCGCACCAAAGGAGATGGCGCGGGCGATCGCCACCATCTGGCGATGGGCAATATTCAGCGAACCAACCACTGAGTGCGGGTCGATATGCAACCCCAGGCGCTCCAGGATATCGGTCGCCCTAGCGTTCATCGCCCGTCTATCAATAATGCCGAAGCGATGCGGCTCCCTGCCCAGAAAAATATTCTCAGCAACAGTTCGGAAACCCACCAGTTGGATCTCCTGGTAGACGGCTACGATGCCTGCCGCCTGCGCTTCGGTCGGGTTCTGGAATGCAACGGTTTTCTGGTCGTACTCTATAACACCTGAGTCCCGTCGATAAGCCCCCGTCATAATCTTGATCAGCGTCGATTTGCCAGCGCCATTCTCTCCGACCAGTGCATGAATCTCGCCTGCCTTCAGTTCAAAATCCACATCCCAGAGCGCTGGCACGCCGGAAAAACTTTTTTTTATACCCGTCATGCACAGGACATTTCTAGTCGCCTGATTCATCGGCTTTACCTAGTTTTTGTCTTAATTGCCGATAGTGGAGATCCTTTACTTGGCACTATAGTAATGTTTTTTGTCCATCGTGGAAGCTCAGGATAGTTCCAGGTTATCTTTTTTCTATTTTAGGGTGAGAACTACTTAGTACAGCACGTGAAACGCAATTGTTCACAGCCGTGTATTGGAAACGGTTTTAAAGGTTTTATCAGAATGTGGCAGAGGAAGTAGACCTTTCTACAGGTATAGCAAAGTGCTGAGTGCTGAGTGCTGAGTGCTGAGTGCTGAGTAAAAACCCAGTCGTTTCAAGCCTTTGAGCAATCAACACTGTCCTAATCTATGTGACTACGGCTATAATTATTGACCTGACCACTGGGATGTTGGTCATTGTGCGATCGCAACAACAATGCTGCTGAGTTAATCGCGCCGCAAGCAACTACGACAATATCGCCTAAGTATTCTGGTAAATGTTTTCTAAATGTTTCCATGCTGCTGCTCTTGCGCTCGGTGTTTAGCATTTTGGAGAATCAGCATGGCGACTAATCCTGTCCAGCCTGTTTGATGACTGGCTCCAATACCCGCCCCGTTATCTCCATGAAAGTATTCGTGGAATAAAATATAGTTGCGCCAATGGGGATCGGATTGAAATATTTCTAGACCGCCATATACCGGACGACGACCTGCACTATCCTGCCCAAAGATCGCAACTAAGCGATGAGAAAGCGCGATCGCCACTTCCTTTAATGTCATTTCTTCCCCGGAACCTGTGGGATATTCTACCTGCAAGCTATCTCCGAAGTAATCATAAAACTTCCAGAGTGCTTCAATAATTAAGTAGTTTACCGGGAACCAAATCGGGCCACGCCAGTTAGAGTTACCGCCAAACAAACCTGTGGTAGATTCGGCGGGTTCGTAACGAACGCAGTAATCATGTTCGCCTTGCTGCGGTCAAATACCCCTATGTTGTCCAGCCCCAAAAACCCACCCTGAAAGACGTTTTTACCTTCTACATCTTTGCGATTTACCCACCAAGTAAAATTCAGCAACAGCTTGTGAAAGACTTTTTCCAGAAAAGCGCGATCGCCTTTTTTGCAAAACTTCTGCTCGATTTGATAAACCCGCAAAGCTGCCCACGCCTGCACGGGTGGATTAACATCACCAAATGCCCATTCGTAAGCAGGTAATTGACCATTGGGCTGCATATACCATTCGCGTGTGAGGCGATCTAGCTGCAACTTGGCAAAATTTGGATCGATCACAGCTAAGGGAATCAGGTGAAATGCTAAATCCCAAGCAGCAAACCAAGGGTATTCCCACTTGTCTGGCATCGAGAGAATATCTTCACTGAACAGAGAAATCCACTCATGGTTGCGTCCAGCCTGTCGTTCCGGTGGAGGCGGCGGTTGTTGGGGATCGCCCTTTAGCCAGTCATGGACGACATAGTTATAATATTGCTTGCTCCATAGCAAGCCGGCAAAGGCTTGGCGCTGAATATTGCGCTCATCCTCCGAAATTGGGAAGGAACAGATGCGCTGATAAAATTCATCAGCTTCGGCAATGCGTGTCTGGAAAATTGTGTCAAAATCTTCGCCAAAAGGTTCTGTCAGTGTTTGGACATCGCTCAACCGCAAGCGCACAACTTTAGTTTCACCTGGATTGATTGTTAATTTATAGTGAGAAGAAAACTTTGTGCCTATGCATTTGGAATTAACGGCTGCTGTTTTGCCATTTACAACATACTCATTAATGCCATCTTTGACATAAGTTGAGCTATTTTTGTAACCAAATAATCGTTCGTAATTGGTTTCGTTGTCGGTAAATAGAAGTTCTGTATCTCCTTGGCAGTAAAGCCAACGAGTTCCCAGGTGAGAATTCTCGGCTTCAATTAAACTGAAGTTGGAATCTGAGCTAACCACTTTCATAAAAGGTTTCTCAATTTCGGGATTCCAAGCCCAGATATTGCGAAACCAGAGTGTTGGCAGTAGGTGGAGTGTGCTGGCTTCTGAACTGCGATTAACGATCGCAATTTGAATCAAAATATCTTCCGGTGCGGCTTTGGCATACTCGACAAATACATCAAAATAACGGTTCTCGGCAAAGATGCCCGTATCAAGTAGCTCAAACTCCGGCTCAAATTTGCTGCGGCGCTGATTTTCTTGTACCAGTTGCGTGTAGGGAAATGCTTGTTGGGGATACTTGTACAAGCATTTCATGTAGGAATGGGTGGGCGTATTGTCAAGATAAAAGTAATACTCTTTAACATCTTCACCGTGATTACCTTCTGTGCCCGTTAGCCCAAACAGTCGTTCTTTGAGAATGGGATCGTTGCCATTCCACAGAGCGATCGCAAAACACAAACGTTGCCGACTATCGGAAATACCAGCAATGCCGTCTTCGCCCCAACGATAAACACGCGATCGGGCATGATCGTGAGGAAAATAATCCCAGGCAGAACCGTCGTGGCTGTAATCCTCGCGCACCGTTCCCCATTGGCGATCGCTCAGATAAGGCCCCCAGCGTTTCCAGTAGGCAACACGTTCTTGATCCTGCTGCAATCTTACTTCTTCTGGAGTCATGTCGCTTCGCTCCGAATTCAAAATTAAAAATTAAAAATGGGTATGGGGAATGAGGCTTTGAACTCCGTTAATGAGTCTTTGAACTCCGTTAATGAGTCTTTGAACTCCGTTAATGAATCTTTGAACTCCATTAATGAGTCTTTGAACTCCATTAATGAGTCTTTGAACTCCA
>NZ_JAVRCI010000085.1:0-27202 GCF_034530835.1 Nostoc sp. DedQUE12b
CCTGCCGCCAGAAATCTGCCAACTCTCCAACTTGAGAATGCTATTCCTCTCTAACAATCCACAATTAAGCTCGCCACCGCCTGAAATTGTTGAGCAGGGAACGGAGGCAATTTTGACCTATCTTCGAGCCAGGTTAGAAGCTAAAGGATAATATTTTTCTAAGCTGCTAGTAGTTGGTGAAGAGGATGCGGGTAAAACATGATTAACAGCGCTACACGATGAAGACTTTCACACCCGCGAATCCACTACCCACGGCATTGAAATTAAATGGCTTTTAACAGCACTATTGCAGGGATTATCAAGGTATATTTGACTAGAATTAAGGTATTATAGCGATTATTATTTGGATACCATGAGCGGTAGGGGTTTACAGAAGTGCGCCTCTACAACTGACACGCCAGTTTAGCTATAAATTAATATCTACCGTTTTACGGGTATTAGAAAAATGAAGTTTACAGACTGGGTGACTAGAGTGCTACTAATCTGGCTGATGTTCGCCACTTTAATTGTAGTGCTGCTAATTGGACGAGCAACAAAATTACACAACAATCCGACAACCTCCCGTGCAGCCAATCCACAGGTTACAGCTTTCAGTAAATATCCCCAAGCGCAATTTCAATCAGCGAAAGAGCCAGAGAAGAAATTTCAAAATGTTGTCAAGTCCCCAGTCAAGACTAACCAGCCTGTAGCAAGGTATGTAACCACTCAAGCTTTTGCACAGTACAGACCTAATTATCAAGTTGTCTCAGTTAACCCAACTAACTATGGAGAACGGTACACCCAAGATGCTAACGGCGTTCTTCTCAGCAACCAACCAATTATCGTCATCCATGAAACTGGTTATTCAGCTTCTAGCGCCATCAATTTCTTTCAAGTAGCCCATGACGATGAAAGTGTGCAAGCAAGTTACCACGCTTTAATCAAGTTAGACGGAACGGTAGTTTATCTAGTACCACCAGAAAAGCGGGCTTTTGGTGCAGCTAACTCAGTATTTGAGACTCCACAGGGAGTGGAAACTGTGCAGACTAATCCAACTTTACCCGCGTCTGTGAATAATTTTGCTTATCACGTCTCTTTGGAAACACCGCCAGATAGTTATGACAGTGGCAGTCAACAAACCCATAGCGGCTACACGGAGGCTCAATATAATTCTCTTGCTTGGTTAATTGCTCAAAGTCAAGTCCCAGACGATCGCATCACTACGCACCATTTAGTAGACCGCTCTGGTAAAAAAGTTGACCCGATAAATTTTGATGGGAATAAATTTCTCAGCTTACTTAATACTTATCGTCAGGTTAAACCAATTTATCAAGTCAGCAAATAAATTATTCAATCTTGTGGGCTGGGATCTTACCATATTTTGCCCTCACCCCCAGCCCCTCTCCCTTGGGGTTATCCATTACCCGGATCTTTCTTAGAGGATGTTTGAAAAGTCATAATTGATGTATCAAATATTTTTTACCCCACCCTAACCCTCCCCTTAGAAAGGGGAGGGAACCAGATTTTTTTTGTTTCCCCCCTTTACAAGGGTGAATTAAGGGGGGGTGATAATGTAATTAAAATTACAGCTAACTACTTTTCAAACAACCTCTTAACAAACAGACAAAATACTTAAAAATAGACCGAAACGGTTGATGGGTATAGTTTTGAGAGAAAGTATAGTTGCGGGTGATGGTGCATCATGCAAAAATGGGCAGAGTCAGAATTGCAACAAGCAGACTTAGGAGATGCGAGAAGAAACAAGCGCTTAGTACGTATTGTGGAAGATTTGGCAGCGCAGCCAGCTAGTAGCGTACCTCAAGCTTGTGGAGACATAGCGGCGAAAGTGCAGCGTATGATTTTTGGAATTCACCATGCAACTTTTGTCTTTAAAGTCAAGATTCAAGATCAACCCTTGCTACTAACAGTGATAAAAATTGCACATTCCAAAGATTATTAAAGCTTATCTGGAAAAGCGATCGCCTACATACCACCCAAGGGCAACCAACATAAAACTTCAAGATTTACTCTACCACTACGCAACTAAAAATTTCACAAAATCTCTGCCAACTTTACCACCAGACTATCAGCTAAATCCAATAACCTGATGTCATCTGTATCAATACTATGTCCTTCACCAGCTAACAGATTTTTTACAGCAGATAACCTGTCATTGGTTTGGGAAATTCTCCAAGATTCATCTAAGTTTAATGCAAAATCAAAGAGCGATCGCTCTCCTAAATGCTCTCTTACCCTAATAGCTACACTATCATTACTTACCAGAAATTCTTTAATAGTATCTAATTGAAAATTACCTAATATTTCATCATGTCCCCACGTTTCAAGCCAGTCTCCCTCCACATCTTCAACGTAAATATTGACAAAATCAACCCCATAAGTTAGCCAGTTTTGCTGCATTTGTCGTGCTGTCGCTAAAGCTTCAGCAAACGTATCTACTTGATTGTTGCAGTGAGTTTCTCTTTGATTAGCCATAAAAGCTCTAATTAGCACGTAAGTATGTAGGCTAGACACAAATCTGAAATATCAAATTCCTGAAATTTCACGAAAATTTTAAATATTTGCCACCAGAAAGATAATCACTGTTATACAGGGCCACGTTGACTAACTGGTTCACAAAATTAGCATCCTTGGGATTGTAACTTAAGAACAATCCTCTCTCGATTTCCCACGATCGCAGTGTATTTTGCCAAGCCTCGTACTTTTGATGATTAAGTTCTTCACTAACACTGGTAACTTGAATGCACAGTGGTTGATTGTTACGACTAACAATTAAATCTGTTGCCATAGAAAGGTCGGCAATATAACGCTGCCAAAAACTACCTTCTCGACTGACAATATCTTGAGCTATAGATTTAATGATATCATGATCTACCTGATTAAATTCGCCTGCCATTAGTTTTTGTTTCCAAATATAAAACTTGGAGTCACTTGCATTGAACCATCTGGGAAAGAGATAACCATACCAATATCTCTCAATCGGCGTCATTTGCTCGAATTTTGCTTTTTGTTCTTCTGAAGGTAGGGATTTGATTATCAACCAAATTGTAGAATCCGTAATCACCTCTAGGAGAAAGGCAAGGACAAAAGGTTTTGCAGTCAGGGAACCTGGCTTAATATCCTTTACCCAGCGATTGATTTCATCTAATCTTCTCGCTAAATTATGATCTATCGAGGAGGCTTGCTCGATAAGGGACTTTAGCTTATCCTTAATTTCTTGTGCTTGCAAACGATGCCCTACTTTCAGAAGATTACGCTTTTTTTACACACTTTTAACTAGATTTTAACTTGAAAATGTCTTTAGTTAATTTCCTGATGTCATTAAATATTCTCTAGGTCGATGCCCTGTGTACGTAAAACCTCCCGCAGTCGAGCAATTTCTTGCTCTGCTTGTTGGGCGCGTTCTTCTGCCTGTTGGGCACGTAAACGTTCAAGTTCCGCCAATTCTTCTGATGATAGTATCAATTCATTTTCAGTAGTGAAGAATCTTAATTTACCTTCATAAACTCCCAAATAAAGTTCTAACTGCTGACTCCACAAACGGCCATCAGTGGTTACTTGGATTTCTTGATACTTACCATCAACTAAATGAAATCCCTGAAGTTCCATTGTTACAGGGTCAAACCAGAAATAATCTGGTGTACGGAATGTATCTTGGTAAACTTGTTTTTTTAAACCTTTATCAACTGCTGTCGTTGAGCTTGACAAAATTTCCACAATCACATTTGGATATTTGCCGTCTTCTTGCCAAACTACCCAACTCTTACGGTCTTTTTTCTGAGTTCCTAAAACTACAAAAAAGTCTGGGCCGCGGAAATGTTCTGATTTTTTCTGGTTAGGACTGTAGTAAATCGTCAAATTGCCAGAAGCATAAAAATCTTGTTTATCTCGCCACCACAATTTGAGGATGCGAATCAGCAAATCAATTTGTTCTCGGTGTAGGTCACTTTCCAAGGGTGGTTCGTCACTCAGTATATCGCCAGGAGGAAAAATAACTTCGTCTTCTGAAATACCATCAGAAATGATTTCTAGAGTAGCAGGTTCAGACATCAGCGATCACCCCGCAATTATACGTTCATTTTACTGAAAATTTGGTAACTGACAAATGGCTTTGAAAACTTGCAATAACTCAATTGCATCTGGAAATTCATTGAGATTTAATAATGGCATTAACTGATAAGTGGACTGTTCGTCATGTCTTAAATAAACAAATTGATAACGCAGTCCGTTAGTTACCAGTCCCCAAACAGACGGTTGTTGGTCTAAACTTTTAAAAGCATAAGTGAGTAATTGAGGTAAACCTTCACCCACTTCAATCGCACTATTTTTCGTTTCAATTACTACAACCCAAAAAGGCGGCGCAATATTACTTTGGGGATTGTTGATTGCTAAAATATCCATCCGTCCGGTAATTCTTCTGTCTTCATCTTCGACTGCGATCGCAATGCTATCTTCCATTGTCAACCGAATTGGCACATCGTAAAATCCAGCTAACCGCATTAATGGTGCGATCGTTATAAATTTCACCAACCCTTCAGAAATTTTACCAAGCCTGAGATAACGACGGAAGTCGTTTCTAATTCGCAATAAATCTTCCTGTTCCAACTCTGTCAACGGTTCTAAATTTAAGAAATCTGTGAATGAACCATCTGAAAGTTCTTCTAGTTTGAGAAAGCGATGAACATCGTTGAGAGATGAGCTGCTAGCTTCAACAGTGAGCGTCATAGTTTCAGGCGTTGTTTGTCAAGACTACTTATATTTTGCAACATTGGCGGTAAATAGGTTGCAATGTAACGTCTTTACATTTCTTGATCGCTTGCTTTTACTAGATGAAAATGAATGTAAACTAAATAACTCGGCAATTTCTATCTAGCTTAACGAAAATCTAAACATTGTCTAGCACAATTGGGCTAAGAATGGTTTTTAGTAACAATAGCGATCGCACTCATAACTAACCATGTCTCAACCAACTATAGAATCAATCCTCCAAGAGAATCGCCTCTTCCATCCTCCCTCGGAATTCTCGCAGAATGCCCATATCAAAAGCCTGGAAGACTATCAGCGCCTCTACGATAAAGCCAAAGCCGATCCACAGCAATTTTGGGCAGATTTGGCTGGAACAGAATTAGAATGGTTCCAAAAATGGGATACAGTATTAGATTGGCAACCACCTTTTGCTAAGTGGTTCGTTGGTGGTAAGATAAACATTTCTTACAACTGCCTTGACAGACATCTCACTACCTGGCGCAAAAATAAAGCAGCATTGATTTGGGAAGGAGAACCAGGTGATTCGCGTACCCTAACTTACGCCCAACTGCACCGGGAAGTTTGCCAGTTTGCCAATGTATTGAAGCAACTGGGTGTAAAAAAAGGCGATCGCGTTGGTATATATATGCCGATGATTCCCGAAGCTGCGATCGCTATGTTAGCCTGTGCCCGAATTGGCGCACCCCACGGCGTAGTATTTGGTGGTTTTAGTGCCGAAGCTTTGCGCGATCGCTTAATTGATGCTACAGCTAAACTGGTAATCACGGCTGATGGTGGTTGGCGCAAAGATGCGATCGTCCCTCTCAAAGAACAGGTAGATAAAGCCTTAGCTGATGGTGCTGTTCCCAGTGTAGAAAATGTCCTCGTTGTCAAGCGCACCGGACAGGAAACTTATATGCAATTGGGCGGACGCGATCATTGGTGGCATGATTTGCAAAAAGGAGTATCAGCAGATTGTCCCGCCGAACCAATGGACAGCGAAGATATGCTGTTTGTCCTCTATACTTCAGGCAGCACGGGCAAACCGAAGGGTGTAGTGCATACAACTGCTGGTTATAATTTGTATACCCACATAACCACCAAGTGGATCTTTGACCTCCAAGACACAGATGTATATTGGTGTACCGCCGATGTAGGTTGGATTACGGGACACAGCTACATTGTCTATGGTCCTCTTTCCAACGGTGCAACCACGGTAATGTATGAAGGTGCGCCCCGTGCTTCTAATCCTGGTTGTTTCTGGGATGTAATTGAAAAATATGGCGTTAATATTTTTTATACCGCACCTACGGCAATTCGGGCATTTATTAAGATGGGTGAACAACATCCTAATGCGCGAAACTTGTCTTCGTTGCGTTTGTTGGGAAGCGTCGGCGAACCAATTAACCCAGAAGCTTGGATGTGGTATCACAAAGTAATTGGTGGCGATCGCTGTCCAATTGTTGATACCTGGTGGCAAACGGAAACCGGCGGTATTATGATTACACCGCTACCAGGGGCAATTCCCACAAAACCCGGTTCCGCAACTCTTCCTTTCCCAGGAATTATTGCAGATGTCGTAGATTTGGAAGGGAACACCGTACCCAATAACGAAGGCGGTTATCTAGCGGTGCGCCATCCGTGGCCAGGAATGATGCGGACAGTCTACGGCGATCCAGAACGCTTCCGCCGCACCTACTGGGAACACATTCCACCCAAGGATGGTAACTATACTTACTTTGCTGGCGATGGCGCTAGACTTGATGCAGACGGCTACTTTTGGGTAATGGGTCGGGTGGATGACGTATTGAACGTATCAGGACACCGACTCGGTACAATGGAAGTAGAATCAGCCTTAGTTTCGCATCCAGCAGTTGCAGAAGCGGCGGTAGTGGGTAAGCCAGATGAACTTAAGGGTGAAGAAGTAGTTGCTTTTGTGACTTTAGAAGGCACTTATCAGGGAAGTGAGGAACTGAGTAAAGAACTCAAACTGCACGTTGTCAAAGAAATTGGTGCGATCGCTCGTCCCGGAGAAATCCGCTTTACAGACGCTTTGCCCAAAACGCGATCGGGTAAGATTATGCGGCGCTTATTGCGGAATCTAGCTGCTGGGCAAGAAGTCTCTGGAGATACTTCAACATTAGAAGATCGGGGTGTGTTGGATAAGTTACGGGAAGGTGTGTAAATAATTGCCAATGAGCTTAATAGGGGCGCACATATATGCGCCCTTATTGTCTCTCTTGTGATGCATTACGCGCTAACGCAGGCCAATTTATCATAAAGATTAGAACATTATTGAGGCATTCAAGGCGATGAAGGTGAAGTGCAAATCCAAATCAGCATTTGTTCAACCTATTGGCTGTATGATGCTGAGTATCATAAGTGTAATGGGGATATCACCATTAGTCTTAGCGGTTCCTGGACAAGGTTCTTTGCATTCGCCAGAACAGTCTGTACGGAGACAACCACAACAACTAGCACAGTTTTCAGACACAGGGACACCAGAGCGATCGCAACTCCTGCAACAAGCCAATAATTTATTTAGTCAGGGAGACTTAACAGGTGCAGAGGAAAATTTACGCAAATTAATTAAAAAATTCCCAGAAGATGCCTTCGGACACTTTCAACTGGGAAATGTACTTTTTCGGCAAAAGAAACCAGAAGATGCAATTAGCTCTTTTCGAGAAGCTATTCGCCTCCGGCCAAAATACGCTCTAGCTTACAATGCGATCGGTATGGTTTATGCAAGCCAAAGTCGCTGGCAAGAAGCCATTACTGAATATCAAAAAGCTCTGGAAATTAATCCTAATTATGGCGAAGGGCTAACTAATTTTGCACTAGCATTGTGGCAAACAAATAAAAAAGACGAGGCGCTATCTTCTTTAGAAAAAGCTTTAAATATTTTCAAAGAACAGAATAGAGGTGAAAAAGTTAACCAAGTAGAACGAATTTTAAAAGAGATCAAAACTGCTGATGATCCTGGTGTTTCCTGAAAATCATATTATTCAGTGGATAAAAGTTAAAAAGAGTTGCTGCGATCGCCTTTAAGAATGCTTTGCCAGAAATGCGATCAAAGGCAAAGATTATGCGGCAGTTGTCGCATAATCTTGGCTTGTAAATAAAAAATAGGTTTGAAACTGATGACAATAAACCATTTTATTCCCTCTGCTATGTCTTGTGGTCAATAATTCGTTACTCCAAGATTCAAGGGAGGAATTCCGATGAAACCAAAGATTCATAAAAACAATCAGTGGCAACGGATATGTGACGGATTTAATATATGGTTGATTCATCCTTTTAAAATTCATAAGTTGCCTGTTTTCATGCTCTTAGTTCTGGTGACAGTTTTTTTGTGCGTTATTGCTTTTCCTGTTGCTGCAACTATAGAGACACAAAATATCGCAACTCTTGGAGTGTCAATTCAAAATCCTTCTGCACAAACACAAGACTTGTTGCAACAGGGTAAAGTGCTGTATGAGGCAGAAAAATTTGCAGAAGCGGTTAAAGTTTTGCAACAAGCAGTTAAAAATTTTGGCAGTCAAGGCAATGAATTACAGCAAGCTGTAGCATTAAGTAATTTGGCCTTGGCATATCAAAAACTGGGTAATTTGCCACCAGCGCAACAGGCAATTACAGATAGCTTGAAGTTGCTCGAAAAATCATCTCCTGCCCAAAATCTTCAGGTTTTGGCTCCAATTCTAGATATTCAAGGTAGTATTCAACTAGACTTGGGACAAGCTGAACAGGCACTTAACACCTGGCAACGTGCGGAAGCCAGCTATAGGCAATTAGGCGATCAAAATGGCATTATCCGCGATCGCATCAATCAAGCACAAGCATGGCAAGTTTTGGGATTTTACCGTCAGGGTTTAAGAATCTTGACTAAATTGCAGTATCAGTTACAATCAAAACCTGATTCAGTCAGTAAAGCAGTAGAATTACGGGCTTTCGGGAATGCTCTGCAATTAGCTGGAGATTTGGATCATTCCCGTCGGGTATTAAAGCAAAGTTTGTCAATCGCCCAAAAATTGGATTCTCCCCAAGATGTGAGCGCTGCTTTGTTTAGTTTAGGCAACACAGCACAAGGACAGCAAGATTTTAAAGGGGCAATAGAATTCTATCAGCAAGCTGCTGCGATCGCTCCTAACCAAATTAGCAAAGTTCAGGCTCAAGTTAATCAGTTGAACTTACTAGTGAACACGGGACAAACAGCCGCCGTACATACACTATTGCCGCAAATCCAAACTCAACTGGCACAACTACCTGCTTCTGTGAAAACTATTTATGCACAGATTAATCTAGCTCAAAGCTTGATGAAATTCGGGACTACACCCGAAGCGATCGCTCAAATTTGCGCCAAAGCCTTGCAACAAGCTCAAGATTTAGCAGATAAACGAGCCGAGAGCTTTGCTCTGGGAACTCTAGGTAGTGTATACGAACAAACTAAACAATGGTCAATAGCCCAGAATCTCACCGAACAGGCACTGCTCGTAGCCGAAACAATCAACGCCCCAGATATCGCTTATCTTTGGCATTGGCAGTTAGGACGCTTGTTAAAACAGCAGGGAGAGATAGAGAGCGCTATTGCTAACTATGATACTGCGATCGGTGTGTTGCAGACTCTCCGTAGTGACTTAGTGGTTATGAATAGAAATGTCCAGTTTTCCTTTAAAGAAAGTGTAGAACCTGTATATCGAGAGTCCGTAGAATTATTGTTGCAGTTTCAGCAAACTCATCCAAGCGAACTAACCTTAGACAAAGCTAGACAGAGGATTGAAGCACTTCAACTGGCAGAATTAGACGACTTTTTTCGGGAAGCTTGCATTAATGCCAAAACTGTTTTGCTTGACACAGTGGTAGATAAAGATAATCCCACAGCCGCAATTATTTATCCAATTATTCTGCCTACTCAACTCCAAGTCATTGTCAAAATTCCTCAACAACCACTGCGTAATTATACAGCGAAAAAGTCACAAAATGAGGTAGAAGGTACTATAAAACAACTCAGAGAGTATCTATTAGAACCCGATCGCAATGAAGAAGTGCAGGCGTTATCACAAGAAGTCTATGGGTGGTTAATCAAAGAAATTGAGTCAGATTTAAAAGATAGTGGAGTCAAAACCCTTGTATTTGTACTAGATGGCATATTGCGAAATGTGCCAATGGCTATACTGTATGATGGTCAGCAATATCTGGTAGAAAAATACGCTGTAGCACTCAGCTTGGGACTCCAGTTACTCGAACTCAAACCCTTGACACAAACAAAACTCAATGTACTAGCTGCCGGGTTAGTGCAACCACCACAAGGCTTTCAACAGGAATTTCCACCGCTACCAGAAATTAAATCAGAATTCGACTCTATTTCCCAAGCGATCGCATCTACTACCCAGTTACTAAATCGAGACTTCAACAGCAAAAACCTAGAGAGTAAGGTAAATACTGTGCCATTTAATGTGTTACATCTGGCAACCCACGGTCAATTTAGTTCTAATGTTGAGAATACTTTTATACTTGCAGATGATGGCCCGATCAACGTCACGGAATTTGATAGCCTGCTGCGCCGTCGAGATCAAACTCGCTCAGAAGCCTTGGAAATGTTGGTGTTAAGTGCTTGCCAAACTGCTACTGGTGACAATCGCGCCACGCTAGGGTTAGCAGGAGCATCCGTGAAAGCTGGTGCCCGTAGTACCTTGGCTTCACTATGGCATATCAATGATAAATCTACTGCTATCTTAATTGGTGAATTTTATCGTGAGTTAGTTAAAACTGAGGTGACAAAGGCTGAAGCCTTACGTCGTGCCCAAATAAAGTTGTTAAATGATTATCCCAATTACAGTCGTCCTGGTTACTGGGCACCTTATGTTTTAGTTGGTAACTGGCTTTGACAAACTCTATCCACTTATTGAAGTTTCTACCCGGATTTCTCACCACATCTCTCAAAATCTTGTGCAGGGGAGCAGGGGAGAGTTCTTCACTTTAGTATCCAAGCATTGGTTTGATATCATGTCCGCTTGATTGCTTATTAAACCCGAAGAACTCCACCCCGCCAAAGCGTAGCTTTGTCTCCCCGCAAGTGGGGAGGGGTTGGGGGTGGGGTGTAATAACTGTGGTTAGCATAACTAATTATGCGGACATGATATGAGAATATAATCTGCCTAAATTCAGCTTTGTAATAAGTAGATAATGTTGAAATAGAAATTTATAGAACCTGATGTCATTGAATTGCAGGAGATTGAGCCAGATTGAATGCGTGAGAACAATGATTGCTGAAATGTTTTACTGAAACAGTGAATAAATATGACAAACAAAAAATCTTTCATTTTGCGTGCTGAAGAGATTGCCGACAGTATGCAGACCTTCTCTCACCCTTGGAATCCAAATTCGGAAATATCGGGGACATATATGGGACGCACGGTTGGGCTAAAGCGGACTGGGGTCAACTTTGCTGTTATTCCTGCGGGGAAAGAATCTTTTGTTTACCATTCCCACCACTGTGAGGAAGAATGGATTTATATTTTATCAGGACAAGCGATGCCTGCGGCGGGCTACGCCTACGCAGAAATCGATGGGGAAGAATTTGAGGTTTTCCCAGGAGACTTTATGGCATTTCCAACTCCTTCAGTAGCCCACCATCTCAGGAATACAGGAGAGGAAAACTTAGTTTACTTAATGGGAGGAGAAAATCTTGATGTGGAAATTGCAGATTTTCCCCATCTGGGAAAACGCATGATTCGACGTGGCGATTCTGTGGAAATCTTTGATCAAAAGGACGCTAAAGCATTTGGTTAGGCAGTTAGTCTTAAATCCTGCATTTAGCGAGCTTGTGAGGTCTTGGGAAAGGATAAAGGGGGCAAGGGGTAAGGGATTTAAAACCTTTCTCCTTACCCTTTACCCCGCCAAGAAAACTGGCAAACTAATAGTAAAACACCATACGTTTTAGCAGTAATATCTTTCATGAAAAATATCTTCATTTGTGCAGTTGTCATCTGCACAACTTGTATTTACCCAATTAAGACATCAGCAGGAGAAAAACCTTCTGCAATTTTTCATGCATTTGATCAGCAGTACACTGATATCGAAAAGTTTGTATGTGAAATAGGGAAGCAAGGATATTCTCACATTCAAATTTCTCCAGCCCAAAAATCTAATCCTGCTCCAGAATGGTGGGCACGCTATCAACCTTTAGACTACAGCATTATCGAAGGTAGAGGTTCGCTCTTGAATTTAAAAAACCTTATTAGTAAAGCCCACAGTTGTCAGGTCAAAGTGATTGCTGATGTTGTTTTCAATCACATGGCTAATTTAGATGGCAATGATGATTTTGAAGATTTAAATAAATTTCCAGGTCTTTCTATAAATGACTTTAATTCAGACTCAAACCGTCCAGGGAAAAAATCTTGTAACATTAATTATAGTGATGGCAACAGAGATTCAGAAATTAATTGTTGGTTAGGTGGACTTCCTGAATTGAAATTTACCAATAATGTTAAAAAAACTCAAAAAGCTCATTTAAAAAAATTGCTAGATTTAGGAATTGATGGATTTCGGTTTGATGCTGCCAAGCATATCCCAGCAGATGTTGTCAAAGAGTACATCAGCTATGTGAATCAACAAAGTCAAGGAAAAGCATGGAATTATCTTGAGGTAATCACAGATAGCGATACCAGTGCAGAAAATTATAATTGGATTGCTGCTGTCACAGATTTTGTTCTCTACAATTCAATGAAAAATGCCTTCAGCTTTGGTGGCGATTTGCGTTCTCTGCGAGTTCCCACAGCCATAAACGATCCGCGTAGTGTCACTTTTGGCAGAAACCACGATACTATCCGCGAGATTAATTCCAATGCCATTAACCCCTATAGCGATCCTTCTGACTCTTTTCTCGCAACAGCCTATATTTTGGCGAGAGAAAGTGGCACTCCTTTAATACTCAACTGGGATAATAGAGATGCTGCTTTTATCAAATATGGTGTCAAATTCCGCCAAATTATGCATCAACGGAGAACTCAGGGGAAAAATACCAAAGAAAATGTTTTAGCAGTAATTGATAGTCCGACTGTATTGCTAATGGAGCGGGGTAGCGAAGGATTCTTTGTTGTCAATAAAGGGGAGAATAAATTTAATATTCCAGCACTAGATTTGACCTTGACGAATTTGGATGGATGTTATCGGGAACTCCGTAATAATTTTACTGTTGCAATTGAACGTCGCGATCGCGGTAAAAAATTTATAACTCGTTGGGGAAGCTGGAATAGAGGCGGTATGGAAGTTCAAAAACGCGATGCACTCTATTTTATTCGAGAACCTTTTAATCAATGTCAAATGTAGACGCTCCCTCTTGCTCTTAACTCGACTTTCAATACTGTTTGGTTAAGGCAAGAGACGCGATGAATCGCCGTCTCTACAATAATTAGTTTTTTGTCTTGACGGCAATTTATCGCATCTTGGTGATGATATCATGTCCGCTTGATTGCTTATTAAACCCGAAGAACCCCACCCCGCCAAAGCTGTGCTTTGTCTCCCCTCCCCGCAGGCGGGGAGGGGTTGGGGGTGGGGTTCTTTTATTATGGGTAATTTGGCGGACATGATATGATTTATCATTAGACTTCTTGCATAAGTCGGGAAAAGAGGAAGGTGGGGTCCCCTCTGGGGATAAAGGGCGGGGGGAAGGGGAAAAAGTTCTGTATTGTCCCCTTCCCCTTTAACCTTTACCCTTTACCCTTTTCCCCCTCTTGCAAAAAGCACTTTTGCAAGAGGTCTATTATTGCAAGCGTACAGATACACTACCTGCATGGGCTGGCAAACCTTCTGCCTCTGCTAAGGTGATAGCTGCTTTGCCTATTGTCTGTAATGATTGTTTGTCACATTCTAAAAAAGTAATTCGTTTGAGAAAATCGTAGACACTCAAACCAGAAGCAAAGCGGGCAGAACGGGCAGTTGGCAGTACATGGTTGGGGCCTCCTAAATAATCACCAATCGCTTCTGGAGTATAGCGTCCTAAAAACACGCTGCCGGCACACTTAATTTGATCGGCAAGGAGTTGCGGGTTGTCCACACACAATTCCACGTGTTCTGGAGCTAGTTGATTGAGCAGTGGTATACTCTCGGCTAAATCGCTAACCAGAATCACGGCTGCATAATTTTGCCAACTAGCACTGGCAACTTCTCTGGTGGGTAAATCGGCGAGAATTTTCTCAACAGCCTTGATTACTTGTTGCGCGAAGACTTCTGAATCAGTAATTAAGATTGACTGGGCATTAGGATCGTGTTCTGCTTGCGATAGTAAATCCCAGGCAATCCAATCTGGGTTGTTTTGGCTGTCGGCTACCACTAAAATTTCTGAAGGGCCAGCAATGCTATCAATGCCAACAGTGCCAAAGACTTGACGCTTGGCTTCAGCAACATAAGCATTACCAGGGCCAACAATTTTATCTACTGGGGCAATGCTTTCTGTACCATAAGCTAATGCTGCGATCGCTTGCGCCCCACCAATGCCATATATTTCTGTCACACCAGCTACTTGAGCAGCAGCCAATACAACGGGATTAATCTCACCGCCAGGCATCGGTACTGTCATGACAATTCTTTCAACACCAGCAATTTTCGCTGGTAAGGCATTCATCAACAAAGAACTCGGATAGCTAGCCCGTCCCCCTGGTACATAAATTCCCACTTGCGACAGCGCTACCCAATTCAATCCCAGTTTCACCCCCACTGCATCGGTGTAGCCAATATCTTGCGGTAGTTGTTTTTTATGGAAAGCCACAATCCTCTCAGCAGCAAATTCCAGCGCTGCCAAAACATCGGTAGGACATTGGGCGGCGTGTTCGGCAATAAAGGTTTCGCTTAGATGCAAAGATTGAAGATTATTGCGATCGAAACGGCTAGTATAGTCCTTGACTGCGGCATCACCACGTGCTTTGACATCAGCTAGAATCTCGCGTACTGTCCCACTAACATCAACTGTAACTTCCCGGCGATCGCTTACAAGAGTTTTGAATTTGACAGAAAAATCTTTGTCGGTAGTTTGAAGTAGCTGCATGGACAGTACCTTAAAAGCAGTGAGGTCAATAATCAGTTTAACTCCTGATTAACTTGCTCGATATGGCTGTGGCTTATATGCATCACTCTTTTCAGATGTAAGCTGAAAGAAAGCACAAAAGATTATGAGTTAACATCCTATGCAGCAGTCCACAAGAGGCAATTACCGGGATCTTTGGCGGCAGCTTGTTACTTTGGCTGCAATCTTTGGTGCTTTTGTTATCAACGTAGTATCGAACATTTTTCCGCTCAATGGACTTAACATCGGGGAAATTTCCAATACTTTGTTTAAAAATGTCTTGATTATCCCTGCCAATTACGCCTTTGCTATCTGGGGGCTGATTTACCTTGGGTTGTTTGCTTTTGGGGTATACCAAGCTCTACCTAACCAACGAGATGAGCCTGATTTACGTAAGACAGGTTATCTGTTGGTGATTGCCTGTGTTGCTCAAAGTATTTGGGTATATCTATTTTTGTCTCGGTTTTTTGCTCTTTCTGTCATTGCAATGCTCTTGATTCTGTTGCCCTTGATTGCTGTCTATGTGCAGTTAGAAATTGGCAAATCGCGTGTACCTCGGCTGAAAAAATGGTGTATTCACTTTCCGATTAGCATTTATCTAGGCTGGATTAGCGTCGCGACCATTGTCAATGTAGCGTCTGCCTTGGATTTTCACAGGTGGAACGGTTGGGGGATTTCTGCTGTAACCTGGACTCTGATCATGGTATTGATAGCAACAGCAGTTGCAGTAGTTATGGTCATCCAGCGTCGAGACATCGCTTATACAGGAGTAACAATCTGGGCATTAGTAGCGATCGCACTCAAACATTTTGATAACTTAATGCTCAGAAATACCGTATTTATTTTGGCAATTTTCCTATTTTTAACCGCTACGATTAACCGCTTACGCACCCAACAAGAACATATTTAAGTCTAATGACCAATCCCAGTTGGGGCGGGGTGTAGGGTGTGGGGGGTAGGGGAAGAGACAGCCCCAACAACAGTTAAAAAAATATCCCGTCGTAGGGGCGCAAGGCCTTGCGCCCTTACAAATTTATAAATAATTTGAATTTGCGAGAATTGATTTTTTGCAAGTCCCTTAGCCCCCAACCAGCGTCTCTCAAGAGAGAACTTTTAGCAAGCGTTCGTTAAGCACGCACAATAATGGTCGGTTGTTACACACACCAGTTTGATTATTATTAGCCAAGATAGATACTTAGAGCCGTAATCGTCTGAAAAGACCAAAATTTATAGAAATGAAAAATATTATCTCAATTGGTTGGAATAACTGGTTAAAACGGCATAAAGAATCTATTTTATTATTTGACTCAATTGCTGCCGCTAATGAGATTGCCCTGATGCTTAACGGCCAATGGGATGGCTGCAATGGTGTAATTGTGGCTTCTAGTGATGAGATAGCTGTTAACACTGCTGCCAAACTATTACAAGCTACATGGTGTTATCAAGGCGCATCAAAAGCGGTGTTAGACAGAGTAACAACTGATGCAATTTTACGCCGTTATGCAATTGGAGAAAGAAATTTTGTTAATGCTAATTTGAGGTGTGCAGTACTTGCATCAGTGAAGCTGAGTGAAATTAACTTAAGTTATGCTTCGTTGAGTTGGGCGGACTTAAGTCAAGCCAATCTAACTAAAGCTGATTTAACAGCAGCAGACCTCAGTCAAGCTAATTTAAGTGGAGCCGATTTGAGTAAAGCATACCTGATCAGGGCAAACCTCAGCGAGGCAAACTTGCAACAAGCTTCACTTCAGGGGGCTAACCTAAGTAGTGCTAACTTAAGTGAAGTCAACCTCACTGGTGCAGATTTAACAGGAGCTAATCTGTCACTAACAGACCTAAGAGGAGCAAATTTTCACTTGTGCAATTTGAGTGGGGCTAACCTAACAAATGCCAAGTTAATTGAAAGTGACTTAGCTTTTGCTCAACAATAATCGCCGAACTCCAGTATTACCTCTAGTAGGCCACGGCGTAAATAGAGCAACCATTTCAAATCTATAAAAAGCTTATTCCATAACACTTTTGACTTTTGACCCTGAGCGTAGTCGAAGGGTCAACTTTTGACTTCCGCTTTGCGGTACTAGTCGCTTCCACCCCAAGCCCAGGCAGGATTGCCATTCTTTAAACTATTTTTTAGCACTACTAGGGGATAATCATTAGGGTCAGAGCCACCAGCCAAATCTAAGATGAAATAAACTTTACCTTTAACAAAGTGCATCCGTAAATAATTAATCTTTCCAGAGTAGTCTTGCCCATCAACCTTAGTCATTCCAGCAGAAGCAAGGCATTTAGCATATTTTGGTTTGAGTGTCCCAACCCACGTAACACTAAACCTATTACTGGCTTGAACAGAGATATTACTGGCATAGGCACTCAGGTTAATAGAGCCATCTGTTGCAAAACTGCCTTCTTGATAAGGACGGGATTTTTCAGTAACAATTACCTTGTCTGGACAGCTTTGTTTTTGCTCGTTTTCACTATAAACTTTTAGCTCAATTTTTTGTGATTGATTTTGTGCTTGGACGCACCAGTTGGACAACAAAGGCAGTAAACCAATACTTGTGCCTATAATCAAAATCAAAGGTCTAAATGAAATCATACTCATATTTGAACCAATACTAAATTGAATGTAGTATTAGATTTTAGTAATTAATTGGGGAAATTCAAGTCAGGGTAATTACTGAGAAAAGGAAAAGAAAAATGTTGAAGAAGAAAAAACTTTTCCCCACAATCCCAAAAATTTGGTTTTTACTAACTCAAGCAACATCGGACTCGCAAGTTTTGCTCGGAAATTCTCAAAAAAATTGCGATCGCTTGTAAGCTAAAACACCTGACGAACTCACTAGATAAACCGCAGATGTACATGCGCTCTCAAAGTTAATTCAGACTTAGCATACTTTTTAAACACCCTCAAAGCAAGTCGAAAATGTCCTAATTAACCTGAGTACAATAAATCTCTCCTTACCTTGAACTAAATTTCAAGTGTGTGACATCTAAGTAAATATGGTAGTATATGGTTAGTGTTAGGTTATTTAGATGTTCTGTGTTTCAAGGTAAATATGCACGCATAATCTCCCAAGTGCAAGCGTATAAAAATTAACTTTTGCGCCAGTAGTTAACTATTTACTTGAATTTACACCCTGATTAATTTGTACAGTATCATTCGACTTAGATAGTTTGAGAGATAAAAATCAGTCCTATTGAAAAGCCTTTTCATAGGATGAATCTTTGATGAATATTACTGTTCCTAATTCTTCAGGTATAAAGTATGCCAAAACGTCAATTTTGGTCAGTATTTTGTGCCTGAAAACAGCGCTAAATTCAAAGTTGAGAACTGAAGTTACTGAAAAAATGGAATCAGGTAGGTAAAAATTATGTCAAATATCATTGGAACCAGCGGCTACGACTTACTACAGGGTGGTACTGGGAATGATACTCTCATTGGTGGTACTGGGAATGATTATTTAACTGGTGGCGGTGGCAAGGATAAATTTGTTTACAACTTGGGCGACGGCACTGATACAATCACTGATTTTGGTGGCATAGGTAAAGGAACTAACCCGACAGCAGCAGTTATTGCTGAAGTGGACACCATCAAATTTCAGGGTACAGGATTAACTGCTCGAAATTTACTGCTGCTTCAGAATGGCAACAACCTGGAAATCTCCTTTGAAGGGAATGCTAATACCCTAGTTATCCTGGAAAACTTCAAACTAGAAAATTTGGAGAATCTGAAAGCTTCTGGAGCCAAACCAGCACTTGGTAATATCCTGTTTGACGGTCAAAATAGCATTACCGACAGCTTTAATGTCCTCGATTCCAACTCTACTGATACTAGCCTGGGCATCAAGAACACAGTAACTTTCCTCAATGACCTCAACAATAACATTACGGGGTTAGAGGACTCAAATGATGTAGTTAATGGTCAAGGCGGTAATGACAAAATCGATGGCTTGAGTGGAAATGATTTGCTGCGAGGTGGTGCGGGTGACGATACCCTCATTGGTGGTGCGGGAAATGACTCTCTCATTGGTGGTACGGGGAATGACTCCCTTGCTGGCAATAATTTGCTCTCTGGGGGCTATGGCAATGATTATCTCTCCATCTCTGGCTACAAGAGCTTTAGCTACCCAGACGAAGACTACAGCTCTCGCTCGTCTGGTAAAAACACTCTCAACGGTGGCGCTGGTGACGATAACTTGAGTGCTAGCGGTTCAACAGGCAATAATTTGCTCTCTGGGGACGATGGCAATGATAATCTCTCCATCTCTGGCTACTACGACGGAGGTAACTACGGAGCCGACGACTCTCGCTCGTCTGGTAAGAACACCCTCAACGGCGGTGCAGGTAAGGATACCTTGAGTGCTGGCGGTTCAACAGGCGATAATTTGCTCTCTGGGGGTGATGGCAATGATTATCTCTCCATTTCTGGCAACTACAGCTATATTCCCAGCGACCCTTACTCACCCCGCGATGTCTCCATCACATACGAGTCTCGCTCGTCTGGGAAAAACACTCTTAGTGGTGGCACTGGGGACGATAACTTGGATGCTACTAATTCAAAGGGTGATAACTTACTCGATGGTGGCGCTGGCAATGATTATATCTCCGCCTCTAGCGCCTCTGGTAAAAACACGATCTATGGTGGTAGTGGGAATGATACCCTTATAGGTGGCTTTGGTAATGATACCCTTTATGGAGGCACTGGTACTGATACCTTTGTTTTCAATAATTACAATAAAGGTGTTGACAGTATTTATGACTTTAACGCGACTAATGAAGTGATTCAGGTATCGGCTGCTGGCTTTGGCGGCGGGTTATTACTAGGTTCACTTCAGACAAGTCAGTTTACTCTCGGAACATCTGCAACGACAAGCAATGAACGATTTATCTATAACAGTGCTACAGGTGGACTGTTCTTTGACCTTGATGGCAGCGCCTCTGGGTTTACTCAGGTAAAATTTGCACAACTATCTACTGGATTGTCCCTCAGCATAAACAATTTTCTGGTTGTTTAATCGGAATTAGCGCTCTTTGATCGCCAAGCGGTACAGTTTGCGAGGTGCTATTTTTAGCGTCTCGCATTCGATTGCTTAATGCCAGCCATTTTGTTAAGCGATCGCGATTCTTGCAGAGATTCAGTAAGATATTCCTTTCTGGAAACGTGCATAGGTTATTTCCAGATTATGGAAATGCCTATGAGTATGTCATATTACTCACTAGTTGAACCCAGAAAAAATTCAGAAGACGCGATCGCACCAGAATGTAGGTTTAATGCCGTGGAATCAGATTAATATAGCCATTTTCAATCTGGTGAGGTACAGGTATGCAAATAGACCTAACCCCCTAACCCTTCCCGAAGCGGGAAGGGGGAACAATTCAAAGCCTCTCTCCTTTTAGGAGAGAGGTTTGGAGAGAGGTCAAAATTGTACTTTACCCTTGTCGAGAACCGCTATAATACATTTTTTTGTATCAAGGTTAATTTTATAAAAGATTGCTAAACTTAATCTTTATAAACCTTCTATTTCGTTGCATTCGCAATCAGGTATTATAAGGGATTAACCAGACTCTTAATCAACTGTGGTTAATTATTTATTAACAGAGCGATCGCCAGTTAAAAACTTGATATCAAAATTAAACAGTTAAAAATTCTTTTATGCTCAAAATTTCTAACCTTAACGTTTATTACGGCGAAAGCCATATTCTCCGCAATGTAGATTTGAGCGTACCATCGGGGCAAATGGTTTGCCTAATTGGACGTAATGGTGTTGGAAAAACTACCCTACTCAAAACTATCATGGGTTTACTCAAACCCCGCAGTGGTACTATTAATTTAGCTGAAGAATTAATCAATTCCAAATCTCCAGACCAAAGGGCAAAGTTGGGAATTGGTTATGTCCCCCAAGGACGAGAGATTATCCCTCGGTTGACAGTTAAAGAAAATCTACTGCTAGGGTTGGAAGCTAGACGCAAACCAGTAAAAAAAGCAGAAATTGCAGAGGAAGTTTTTAGTTTATTTCCGGTGTTAAAAACCATGCTTTCGCGGATGGGTGGTGATTTAAGCGGAGGACAGCAGCAACAATTAGCGATCGCACGTGCTTTAATGGGAGAACCTCAATTACTCGTCTTAGATGAACCCACTGAAGGTATTCAACCCTCAATCATTCTAGAAATTGAAGCCGCAGTTCGTCGCATTGTCGAAACCACAGGCATTTCGGTTTTATTGGTAGAGCAACATTTGCACTTTGTCCGTCAAGCTGATTACTATTACGCTATGCAAAAAGGTGGTATCGTCGCCTCCGGTTCCACCACCGAACTCAGCCAAGATGTGATTCAGCGCTTTTTAGCTGTTTAATTTTTGATATTTCTATATCAATTGTGTCGGCAGCAATCAAGTCTGCTGCTTCTTGTAAAAGCTCATGCTGTTCCTTTTGAATTGCTTCCAAGCGATCAGAAATTTCTGCTAATCGCTGTTGTTTCTTTGGTTGAAAATTTTCAGTTAGTAAAGTAGGCGGATTATCAGTTGTTTTTGCACCTGTAATTCTTTGAACAGCAAATCTCCCAAGTTTAGTTAAAGATACAAAACTAACTTGAATCAAAGCCTGAAGCAATTTGAACGGAACTTGCAGTATTGACCAACTAGCTGTCTCAATTAAGCGGACAATTGCTTTGATGATGCTCCAAATCAGCGCAAGTGCAAACAGCAAAATTACTACACTAATAATTGGGTGATTAGCTCCCCAACCTAGTATTTGAACTAACCTAAAAAATATTGGGTGTTGTGTCAGCCAATCACTTGCAGAAGATGCGATCGCATCTTTAACTGCTCCCGATGTTGTATTTTTAAATTGCTCTGCTGTTTGCCAAGTTTGCTCTAAACTTGTTGTAACTGTATCAATTGCTTTATCAGTCGTTGTAGTGGCTGTTGTCTTCAAAGACTCACCAGCTTGTTGTGCTGAGTTACTTAGAGAGTTAACGCTTCCGCCCACAAAATCTTTCACATTTTGCAAGCGTTGTAAAACTCCGTTAGGCAAATGTATGTTTATTTGGGATGTCATAAAACATTTCACCGAGGTTGAAATCTAACCCGCAATCCATCTTTCGGGTGATTAGTGGGAACCACAACTTCCTCTAAACTTTGATTGGGTAATATCTCCCAATGATAATTGCGTAGAAGATGAGCCGCAACAATCTTCATTTCCATTTTGGCAAAGGCTAGGCCAATACAGATGCGCGGCCCACCGCCAAAACCAACTAAACTAAAAGGATACTTTTTGTTTTCTTGGCGCTGAGGACTGAAACGGTCTGGTTCAAAAAGGTCTGGTTCAGAATAAATTTCTGCAATTCGGTGAGTAACTCCAATTGAATAGTATAACTGCCAACCAGCAGGAACGTGATAACCTTTAAACTCAAAGTCTTTAATTACGCCACGAAACCCGCCTCCGACAGGTTGATGCAATCTTTCAACTTCCCACAAAACCTGCTCTAAATAGGGCATTTTCCCTAATTGTTCTAAATCCAAGTCACCTTGACTTGCAAGTTGCAATTGTTCAACTCTTGCTTTTTCGAGTACTTCTGGATGACGGGCTAACTCTACACACAACCAAGTCAGCATCGAAGTAGTAGTTTCATGTCCAGCAAATAGTAATAGTAACGCCTGAGCGATGAGTTCTTTTTCACTCATCCGGTTCCCTTCTTCATCTTGGGCTTGCACTAATAAACTCAGAACATCTTTTGTTGGATTTTGCTGACGTTCTCTGACAACATGAGTTAGATGCTCTAAAATCTGATTACGAGCAGCTATAGCTTTACCAAATGTTGTAAATGGCAAGGGCAACGGATTAATCGCAAACAGCCCATTTGTCATGGCTGCAAACAACTTGCTAAAACGTACGCATTCAGGACCAGGACGCGTACCCAACAATAATTGACTAGCAATATCAAACGTCAGTTGTTTAAATTCTTGAAACCAAGTAAATTCCTGCTGCTTCTCCCACTTTTGCAGATAACTACGTGTAATATCTTCCATTGTGGATACATAATTCACCAATGCTGGGCCATGCAATGCCGGCATCATCAAGCGACGGTTTCTGCGGTGTTCTTCTCCATCTTGCAGAAAAAGTGATTCACCCAGTATTGTCTTGAAATTATCAGGCCATCCCTCGCGCCAAGAAAAATTCTCCATTTGGCTTGACAAAACCAACTCTAATGCTTCCGGCCCGACCATCACTACAGTCGGTCTGCCAAGAAGATGAGTTTTGAAGATGGGCCCATACTGGCGATAGCGCTTTTTAGCAAAATCGCGGTCGAAAACAAAGGAAAGTGTTTCACCTAATACAGGCAAACCAAAGCTTCCAGGAGGAATTTGATTACTTTTCATATCTCTAAGGGTAGCTATGAAAAAGTTAACACGATATTCCAACTCTGCTGCGAGCGCAACACCCCAAAATATTCTTAGTACTTTCAAACATCTTTGTATCTTGCACCCGTAACCCAAAACCTATCATCTGTGATTACATTTCCCAAGATTACATAATAAATTTAATATGAGTTTTTATTCAAAAAAATTGCTGAACGTTAAGATTTTGTGGCTCTATTGTTGAAAAGTAAAAATTCTATGCATCTGGATTTACCACAACTGATTAAATCACTCGGCTATTTTGGGGTCTTATCAAGGCTTGGCTATGGTTCATGAAGAGTGCTGAGTGGGTAAATAGCAAAAATACTACTTGAGGAGAATGACACACAAACATGAGAGTTTAATAATACATTGATGACTTCCTTAAACATCAACCTCTATCTATTTCTAGAAAATCTCCTCTTTTTCCTTATTGCCACGCTTTTTATTGTGGTTGTGAACTGGGGATGGAAAAACGCCAAGCCTTATACTCTACCTTTACCATTTCCCGGTTGGTATAAAATCTGGTTTGGCTCAGTGCAACTGCTAGCAGTAGTGCCGCCATTAGTGGTTATGCTATTGTGGGGTGTATGGTGGGGCGATCGCACGGTGTTAGCTGTGCTTGCTTGGTATTTTATCGTCTTAGGGTTGCAAATCATCTCTGAAAGAGTGACACTTAGGCAGTTACAAAATGTCGTCTGGGTGATGGTTCCTTATATATATCTCCCTTACCGCTTTTGGCAGTTGTATGAGGGTTTGACACTTTTGGATTCTACAAGCGAGTTGCAGTGGGTACGATATTTATTGATTTTTGAATTGGTGCTGTGGATTGTTAACTACGCCATAGACGTATCTCAATTGCCGCGCCTGTTTCGTTGGGAAGTACAATCAAATGACGTGAGCTAGGGATTAATCGCAGAATTAGCCATTTTTACTAAAGAAGTGCGATCGCCTGCTTTTAATCCAAAAACATATTGCACACCCTGTTGTCTCCAAGTCAAGGTAGCATCTGAGCAACCAGCACCACAAGTAAAATCTACAAAATAGCCAGTAATTCCCTTAGCTAAGGATACACGTTTCCCAGTCAGGCTGGGTGTTTTGCGGGTTACGGCTTCAGCCGTAACAACGCCTAAACGACAGGCAGAAGCACCATTACAGTCTGGACTATAAGCCAGTAAAATATCATACTTTTTTTGCGTAGCAGCTTCTATAGTTGCGTAAATGGGATTTTCCCCATCCGACTCAGGAATAAACTTCGGCAAAAGAATCCGAATTTGAGTTTTTTGCTTTAATTTAGGCAGAATAGATTTAAAAACTGGGTTTACCTGAGTTTTACTCTGCTGCGCTATCAATTGGGACTGGTTATTTATATTGGCTATGGCTGATTTGTGAAAACTGCTGACACTGACTAATAAAAATACGGCACACACAGCACTAGTATTTCTAAGGCTTAAAATCATTTTTGAAAACCTATTCGATCAAAAGTACTTATTTGTAATACCCAGTTTTAGTATAAAAATACGCATTTAACAGATGAAGCGATCGCTGGGAATAAGAAATACAAAATTAATTAGTCATAACGGCATATATGGCAGCTTCACTCATTTCTGGAAGACGTTCATAATCCTTACTGAGACGACGGTAGTGGTTAAACCAACCAAATGTTCTTTCTACTACTCAACGTTTGGGCAAAACCTTCCATTCTTGCTCAGTATACCGTATGATTTCAACATGAGCTTGAATCATCAGCTAAACTAAAAGCGCTTTCTTTATCAACGTCATAACCGGAATCAACCCAGATAACTTCGTTTATTGGTTGTGGCAAATTAATCCTCAAGGATTTCAGCAAGTGTGTCAGTAACTTCCCCAAAGAGTGCAGCAAATATGTCCGACTGGGAAATAGGTTATACAGAAATATTCTAATGTTGATGAGAAATGTTCCAGCATTGATAAGGAATATTGTAATGTTGATGAGGAATGTTGCAATGTTTCTTATAGATGTTGTAATGTTGATGAGGAATGTTGCAATGTTGACAAGAACTACTTGTACATTGAGAGTGACGGAGAAAAAAGTGGCGATCTCGCTCCCCTGCCTCCCCTGCTTATCCGAACCCTATTGGAAACTAGCCCAATGGGTGAGGTAGTGCAATGCCGTATCCCTGTGCGTAATCAATTCCTAGTGTCGTAATTCGCTCTAAAATCGCGTTATTCTCCACAAACTCTGCGATCGTCTGAATACCCATCACACTGCTAATGCGCGTAATTGCTGTGACGATCGCATCATCCACAGAATTCTCGACAATGTTACGAATAAAGCTGCCGTCGATTTTGAGGTAATCCACAGGCAGAGACTTAAGATAGGCAAACGACGACATCCCCACCCCAAAATCGTCTAACGCGAAGCGACAGCCCATCTGTTGAAGTGACTGAATGAACTGCTTGGCTTTTATGAGGTTAGCGATCGCTACAGTTTCGGTAATCTCAAAGCAAATGTACTGGGGTGAGATGGAGTATAGGCTAAACTGCTCATATAGAAAGTCAATAAACTGATCGTCGTTGATGCTAGAGCCAGAAAGGTTAATCGCATAGATGCTTTGTTTATCGCCAACGAGCGTTGACCAATTCCTGAACAGAGTCCGAATCACCCACCGATCGATCAGGTGCATCAAGTTGTAGCGTTCTGCTGCTGGAATAAACGCCATCGGCAACACTAAATTTCCCTGCGCATCCCGGAGCCTCAGCAGCACTTCATAATGGTCGCCGTTTTGATCTGCCGGAGCGATCGCGGTAATTCTTTGAGCATAGAGACAAAAGCAATCACTTTCTAAGGCTTGAGAAATACGGCTGACCCACTGCATCTGTCCGCGCTGTTGCAGTCGCTCCTGGTCGTCAGTCTGAGCAACATACACGTGATTGCGCCCCCGATTTTTTGCAGTATAGCAAGCTGCGTCAGCCGTGCTGATAATTTCTGCAAGGCTCTCGCTATACGCGTCAATACCAACCAAGCCGATACTTACTCCAATTGAGAATACCTGCTTTTCCCAAACAAAGCGGAACTCTTGAACACACTCACGCACCTCATTGGCAACTTGTAAAGCTTGCTCTGGCATACACTGAGTGAGCAATAAGCCAAATTCATCGCCGCCTAAGCGTGCGAGTGTATCAGTTTTTCGAATCTTCTCCTGCAACAAGGCGGTAATTTGACGCAGTAATTCGTCTCCAGCCAGATGACCACAGGTATCATTGACAATTTTGAAGCGATCGAGATCCAAATAGCACAACGCATAAACCTGGTAGTCTAACTTGGCAAGGCGTAATGCTTGTTCAACCCGCCGCTCAAACTCCTGGCGATTCACCAATCCGGTTAAGGCATCATGGCTTGCCTGCCAGGATAGCTGACGCGAAAGCTGGCGGTTCTGAGTCACGTCATGAAACACCATAACCGCGCCAATAACTTGTCCCTCACGATTGCGAATGGGCGCGGCTGAATCTTCAATGGCAATCTCTTGACCATTTTGAGCAATTAAGACGGTATGGTTTGCTAAACCCACAATTCGATTTTCCTGTAACGCTTGCTCAATTGGGTTCTGAACTTTCTCCCGTGTCGTTTCATGGACAATTCTAAAGACTTCTTCTAACAGTACCCCTTGTGCGGATGTTTCACTACATCCGAGCAGAGATTCTGCAACCGGATTGAGGTATTGAATCCTGCCAAACGCATCTGTGGTAATAACTGCATCTCCAATTGATTGCAACGTCACCTGAGCTAATTCTTTTTCTTGAAAAAGTGTTTCTTCAATTTGCTTCAGGGCTGTGATATCGCGTCCCACCGATTGAAATTCGATAAAGCATCCTTGCTCGTCAAACAGCATTCGGTTATGCCACTGAGTCCAACGCACCTTATTTGCCACAACGACGCGATTCTCAATAATCACAACAGGATTATCCATACTAACCCAAGTTGCGGGTTATCAAGCTGTGGGTACTAAGACTTGAATAGTCGT
>NZ_JAVRCI010000086.1:0-27178 GCF_034530835.1 Nostoc sp. DedQUE12b
TCGAGCCTCAGAAGGTCAACGTCGAGCCTCAGAAAGTCAACGCCTAAAAATTACCTCAAAAAAGTTGGGAAAATTCCGAAATACATTTTTTATATTTAGTAGTTTTGTTTATAAACATTAACGCCTCAAAATTAAATTTTGTTATGAATACCCAAGACAAGCCCAAGAGTTTACAAGATATTGTTAAGCAACGTCAACAATCAAATTTTGTCGGTCGTGAAGACCAAATAAACCGATTTCGCCAAAATTTAGCATTACCAATAGAAGACAATCGCCATTGTTTTCTGTTTAACGTTTCTGGTCAAGGCGGAGTTGGTAAAACTACTTTGCTGCGGCAGTTTCGGAAAATTGCTGACGAAGCAAAAATGATTTCGGCTTATATCGATGAAGCTGAAAAAACTATACCAGAAGTCATGGGTCGTATCGCTGAGGAGTTAGAACAGCAAGGTTACAAATTAACGCAGTTTAGCGATCGCTACAAAGTTTACTGCCAAAAGTGCCAAGAATTAGAAACAGATCCAGAGGCTCCTCAAGGCTTTTCCGCTTTTGTCGGGAAAACTATGGTAAAAACTGGTGTGCATCTGGCGCGTCGAGTTCCCGTTGGCGGTGCTGTATTTGACTTTGTAGATGAGGATGCTTTGGCTACCCAAGCCGGAGAATGGGCGTCTTATGTTGCAAAGAAAATAACGAATAAAGATGAGGTGCATTTAGTTAAAGAACCTGAAGAAGTTCTGACCCCGTTATTTTTGCAAGATATTTCTAAAATTGCTGATAAAATTCCTGTTGTCCTGTTTTTCGATACCTCAGAACGCACTGGAGAATTCCTAGAAAACTGGCTAGAGGAAATTTTTGATAACCAGCACGGTAAAGTATCTGCCAATATATTAATGATCGTTGCCAGTCGGCAAGAATTAGATAAAAATGACTGGGCATCCTACGAAGAATTAATAGTTCGTTTGCCTCTAGAACCCTTTACAGAAGAAGAAGCCAAACAATATCTAACTCGCAAAGGCATTACAGACAGTCGCATTGTTGAAGTGATTTTAAACGTTTCTGGAAACTTACCCCTGCTAATAGAAATGCTAGCAGATGCTCATCCCAATCACCCCAACCAGATAATTGAGCCTAGCAGCAGTGCTGTAAAAAGCTTTTTAAGATGGATTGACGATCCCAAACGGCGACAAGTGGTGCTTGATGCTGCCATCCCTCGGTGCTTGAACCGGGATGTTATAGCCAAGTTAAGAACAGAAGAAGAAGCTGATGAGCTATTTTCTTGGTTGAAAGAAACATCTTTTATCAACGAACGTAGCAACGGCTGGGTTTATCATGATGTCGTCAAAACCCAAATGTTATGCCACAAACGCCTTTCATCGCCGCAAGGTTGGGCTGACATACATGGTAAGTTGGCACAATATTATGACACCCTGCGGAACGATTTGCAATTGGAGGAAGATAACAAACAGCGCGATCCTAGCTGGCAAAGTCACACATTAAATGTTTTGTACCATAAATTATGTCAATCACCGCAAAGGAATTTACTTATAGCTCTTAATGAATTTCTTGCTCTCCTCAAAAATCAACCCACTTTTGCCCAACAATATGCAAAAACAATGCTTCAGGCTGGCAAAGATGGGGATTCTGCTGAAGTTCAGTATTGGGGTAAGCAATTAGCAAATGGGTTAAAAGCTTATGAGGAAAAACGTTATGAAGATGCTGTGTATAATCGTGCTTTAGTATACTTAGCTCTTAACCAACCACACAAAGCACGAGCTTGTCTAGTGCCTGCTATCAAGCTTGCTACAGAGCATTACAAAAAAAATGTTAAAGACTGGCGTAATGCCTTTAATTTAGCCCTTTACTGTTTGGCTGCTCAATACACTCAACAAGCAAACCACTTGTATCGCTATGCCTTATCAAAGGGTGCTTCCTCAGAATCTATTGGTGAAGCTATCCAAGACCTAAATAACTTTTTAATTGTCTTCCCTGACCATCTGCAAGCTACATCCATCCGACAGTTGTTGCTATTTTGTCTAACTAAGTCATGTAATTTGCAACCTACTCTCCAGAAAACCCACAAATCCCAACAAAAAACTGCTAATCAATTCCCTCTCTCATAGTGCAAGTCCATTTGAGTGGACTTGCACTATAAGCCTGAGATTTCAACCTCTGGTACAGAAACGGGTAAGCGCAATATCTCAGCCTACTTGCATTCGGGAAACTGGCAGCTGAACGCAATTACATAAAAATATTAAGCAATTTTTCCTTTCTTATGAGAAAGTGTAGCGATCGCTCAATGTAATTCTGTATTTAAATGAGACACTACGCATAGCTTGCTTCACTGTAAGATACACAATCCAAAATCTAAAATTCAAAATGATATCAGCCAGCTAAAAACGGGATTTGTCTAAATCCACTCAAATCCCTGTGAGGCTAAAAATTCTTTACCTGATTCCAAAATATCGTTGCCTAAAATCAGCTTGACTTTTGGCGAACTAACATACAAACGAAAACGCTTTATAAATAGTTGATTAGCAGGTTCAATTTTCCTAATGGCACTCCAGGGAATTAACAACGGCGTAAGCCCAAAGCGAAATAAGGGGAAAATGCTCAGATAAATCTCTTGAGGAATTATACCAACATTTAAAGTTGCTTTATAGTACACTAAACCCACAGAACCGCTTTGCATTCGGGAGAAGTTTTGTGGCGGCGCTTCTTGGGTGCGGCAGAGTTTAGCGAGGCGATTCCAGTCATGACGGAAGAGAAAAATCATGACTATCGTGCTAAGTGAGAAAAAAACGATGTATATCCACTGAAGGTTATGTGGCATTTATTTTTAATTCATTGATGATTGACGCTCCAACTGTAAGCAATGTCCAACAACAAGCCTCAGTGCATCTACGTACTCATCAATCAATCACATTCCCTTGAATCTTTCCAAATTATCGAAGCATTGCGGTTAAAAATTGCTGAATTTAAACCCCATTCATTCAAAAAACTGGCCTTAATTAAAGCCAGTTTTTTGATTTTATTGCTAACTTTTAGCAAAGCTTACGGCCGAACATTAACGGAACACACTTGAAAAGATATTATTAAACTTTCTCATTAAAATGTCAACATTTCACTACTTATTTCTGCAAAATTTACCATTTAGGTATTGCCGCTTCTCTTAAATTTTCTGGCTGTGCTGACAAGTTTTTGTCGCCAAAATGCTGATTCATCAAGGCTGGAACCTGGGCAGCTTGAATTCGGCTATGGCGCGTTTTATCTGGCATTACTAAATTCGGGCCAGCTTTACAGTTCTTCATACAACCAGTGCCCTTAATTGTAACTTGGTCTTCTAAACCGCGATCGCTTAAAGCCGCCTCCAACGCCTGACAAACTGCTTTACCACCGCGTTTCATACAATCAGACTTTTGACACACCAAAATCGTGGCCTTAGCCTTAACTGGCTTTACTTTGACATTATCAATAGATGGGGGTTCTTGTGGTGCTGCGATCGTTTGAATTGTCGCTATTTCAGAACGCGCCGCCATCACACGTTCAGCTTTCAGTGTAACTTTGTCTTTTTTTATATCGTATTCTTTATAACCAACAACTTGTAGCCAAGTACCTGCTGGTAGCCGCAAGTCAAAAGCAGCTCGTAAGTGTTTAGCGAGTTTAACGTAGCATTCACCATCATGAGTACTTAGCAGTAAACCTTTCAGCTTATAGCCGTCTTTAATAACAAAATCTATAAATCTGCCCTCAAGGCAAAATTCTGAGACTTCCATATTGTGAGATGCACCCATTTTTTAACCTCCTTTTAGTTAAGACAAGCTGTTAAGCAAGATATTCTCAGCAGCAGCTAAAAATTAGAACTGTTGATAGCGACTTTTCCAGCAACACTCAAGAGTCCAAATCTGCTCTTGACGAGAGGCTGTAAATCGCCGTACTACACTCCAAAGTTGAACAGCCGCAGTCGGATTGCTAATTTCAACTTTTAATGGCTGGTTAGCCGCACAACTACAGGGAATGTCTAACTCCTCTAAGCGTTGATAGACTTGCCAGCGGTCTACCCAATTCACCTCTACAAGGTGGTTTATTTCTATTTCTGAACTATACGATTTCAAGAGAATTGCCCTCAAAGTGCAACAAACTTGCAGTAACTACCGCCATTTAACTTCCTGCTTTTTGAAAATCTTAGTAGTCTAGCTTCTTAAAACCAGCATACCTTAAGTGCAAACAATTCTCATTAATTTTCGAAAAAAAATAAAATTGTTGCAATCTCTCATGAGAAAGATTAAAGGGATGACGAGGAGTATCAGGGCAAGGACGCATTTACTCCTCTATCTGCCCTCACTCTCTTCGGGATGTATGCACACTTAACTTTTCATGTCAATAGTAATGAGAAATATACACAACTTGATGAGCGTGCCATAATCCAGCAAACAATAAAGTTAAGGCTTTTAGTAAACAAAAATACAAAATCTTGTGATGGCAAATTGGCTTGCTCTTATTGTGAAAATGTTAATATGTAAAGAATAAGCAGTTAAAATCTATAATTGCTAAATAACGAGGAGAACAATGTCTGAAACGCAAACTTTGTTACGGAATTTTGGTCATGTATATGACAATCCTGTGCTGCTGGATCACAGTGTAACCGCTCCAGTTACAGAAGGATTTAACGTTGTATTAGCTAGTTTCCAGGCACTGTACTTGCAGTACCAAAAGCATCATTTTGTAGTTGAAGGCTCAGAATTTTACTCTCTGCATGAGTTTTTTAACGAAAGCTACAACCAAGTACAAGACCACGTTCATGAAATTGGAGAACGTTTGGATGGACTGGGTGGTGTGCCAGTAGCTACCTTCAGCAAATTAGCAGAATTAACCTGTTTTGAGCAAGAATCTGAAGGTGTATATTCCTCTCGCCAAATGGTGGAAAATGACCTAGCTGCCGAACAAGCAATCATTGGCGTAATTCGTCGTCAAGCTGCTCAGGCAGAGAGTTTAGGCGATCGGGGCACACGCTATCTGTACGAAAAGATTTTGTTGAAAACTGAGGAACGTGCGTATCATTTATCTCACTTCCTCGCCAAAGACAGCTTAACTTTAGGGTTTGTCCAAGCAGCTCAAAGCTAAAATTCTCATAATCTAGATTTGTCTACCTAGACTGAAAGAAAAAGTTGGCAGCACCAACTATTAAAATAATATAAAAAATGGCAGAGAATGGTATCCCTATTTCTCTGCCATTTTTAATCTAAGTAAACATATTTATATAATATTTAACGTTGAAAATATTTAGCAATTAGCTAGTTAAGATAAATTTTATCCAAGTAATCTATTTGTACATAAATAAGCAGACAGATAAATACCAAAATAAATCATCATTTATCGCAAGGTTCATAGATTAAATAATAAAGATTCGCAAAAGCTTTAGAAATTTGAGCATCATAATTAAATAAAATTAAAAATACAAAATAATCATTGGGTATTGGTTCTTAATTATTCTCCTTTGCTCCCCTGCTTTTCTGCCTCTCTGCTCCCCTCCTGTCATCAAACTTAGAAAACTTAATAATAAAAAGCACCAGAGGGGGTAAAGACCCTTAAAATGATCAGGATTTCCATTCTCGTATTCCAAGGCAACGACTATGCCCCGCCGTGACGACCTCCAGAAGATTCTACTGTTAGGTTCCGGTCCAATTGTGATCGGACAAGCCTGTGAGTTTGACTACTCTGGCACTCAAGCCTGCAAAGCGCTGCGAGAAGAAGGCTATGAAGTGGTTTTGGTCAACTCCAACCCTGCAACGATTATGACCGACCCGGAAACGGCCGATCGCACTTACATTGAGCCGTTGACACCAGAATTGGTCGAAAAAGTCATTGAGAAAGAACGCCCTGATGCTCTCCTACCAACGATGGGAGGACAAACCGCCCTCAACATCGCCGTTTCTTTAGCCAAAAATGGAGTGTTGGAAAAGTACAGCGTTGAGTTAATCGGCGCTAAACTCCCAGCGATCGAAAAAGCCGAAGATCGAAAACTTTTTGGTGAAGCAATGGCAAGAATTGGGGTAGCTGTATGTCCCAGTGGCACAGCCGAATCTTTAGAAGAAGCCAAAGCTGTTGCCCGCCAAATTGGTACTTATCCCCTAATTATTCGTCCAGCTTTCACAATGGGTGGAAGTGGTGGCGGTATCGCTTACAACCAAGAAGAATTTGAAGAAATGGCACAGGTAGGTATAGATGCCAGCCCCGTTTCGCAAATTCTCATTGACCAGTCTTTACTTGGCTGGAAAGAATATGAACTCGAAGTGATGCGTGACTTAGCAGATAACGTGGTGATTATCTGCTCCATCGAAAACCTTGACCCTATGGGCATCCACACCGGAGACTCAATTACCGTCGCTCCTGCGCAAACCCTTACTGATAAAGAATATCAAAGGCTGCGGGATATGGCAATTAAAATCATCCGCGAGATCGGTGTGGAAACTGGTGGTTCTAATATCCAGTTTGCTGTCAATCCGCTTAATGGGGATGTGGTTGTAATTGAGATGAACCCCCGCGTTTCCCGTAGTTCGGCTTTATCTTCTAAAGCCACTGGTTTCCCGATCGCCAAAATGGCCGCAAAATTGGCTGTGGGCTACACCTTGGATGAAATTAAAAATGACATCACCAAGAAAACTCCGGCGTCCTTTGAGCCAACAATTGACTATGTGGTGACAAAAATTCCTCGCTTCGCCTTTGAAAAGTTCCCTGGTTCTGACGCAGTGCTGACAACCCAAATGAAATCAGTTGGGGAAGCAATGGCAATTGGGCGCACATTCAATGAATCCTTCCAAAAGGCACTGCGATCGCTCGAAACCGGACGCGCTGGTTGGGGTTGCGACAAAGCCGAAAAATTACCCAGTGGTGAACAAATCCGCGCCCAATTGCGAACACCTAACCCCGATCGCATTTTCTCAGTGCGTCATGCCTTGCAACTAGGCATTAGTGCTGAGGAAATCTACGAACTGACTGGTATTGACCCGTGGTTTCTAGATAAATTTCAGCAACTGTTAGATATCGAGAAATTCCTGAAGCGGACACCTTTGCAGCAATTGACAAAAGAGCAACTTTATGAGGTGAAGCGAGACGGATATAGCGATCGCCAGATTGCTTATGCCACCAAAACCACCGAAGATGAAGTTCGCGCTTACCGCAAGTCACTAGGGATTATCCAAGTTTACAAAACCGTAGATACCTGCGCTGCTGAGTTTGAAGCGTTTACTCCGTACTATTATTCTAGCTACGAAGAAGAAACAGAGGTTTTGGCAACAACCAAGCCAAAAGTGTTGATTTTGGGTGGTGGCCCCAACCGCATTGGACAGGGAATTGAGTTTGATTATTGTTGTTGTCACGCCGCATACGCCTTGAAGGATGCAGGCTATGAGACGATTATGGTCAACTCCAACCCAGAAACGGTTTCGACAGATTACGATACCAGCGATCGCCTTTACTTTGAGCCTTTAACAAAAGAAGATGTCCTAAACATCATTGAAACTGAAAATCCAGTCGGGGTAATTATCCAGTTTGGCGGACAAACCCCGCTAAAGTTGGCTATCCCACTCCAGCAGTTTCTCAGCACTCAGGACTCAGGACTCAGTACTCAAATTTGGGGTACATCGCCAGATTCCATCGACATGGCAGAAAACCGGGAGCGGTTTGAAAAGATTCTCCAACAGTTGAATATTGCCCAACCACCTAATGGGATCGCGCGGAGTTACGAAGATGCGCTGATTGTTGCTAAACGCATTGGCTATCCGGTGGTGGTACGTCCCAGCTATGTGTTGGGGGGACGGGCGATGGAAATCGTTTACTCCGATGCTGAGTTGGAACGCTACATGACCTTTGCGGTACTAGTGGAACCAGAACATCCGATTTTGATTGATAAGTTTTTGGAAAACGCGATTGAAGTCGATGTCGATGCGATCGCCGACCATACAGGACGAGTGGTGATTGGTGGCATCATGGAACACATCGAGCAGGCTGGGATTCACTCAGGAGATTCCGCTTGTTCTTTACCTTCCATTTCCTTATCACCAGCAGTTCTCAATCAAATTCGCACTTGGACGGTGCAGCTAGCACAAGCGCTGTCAGTTGTGGGATTGATGAATATTCAGTTTGCCGTTGTCGGTGCAAGCAGCTATTCTCCCCAAGTTTACATTCTAGAAGCTAATCCCCGCGCTTCCCGCACAGTACCCTTTGTATCTAAAGCAACGGGTGTGCAGTTGGCAAAACTAGCATCCTTAATTATGTCGGGTAAAACTTTAGAGGAGCTACATTTCACCGAAGAAGTCATCCCAACTCACATTGCTGTAAAAGAAGCTGTATTACCCTTTAATAAATTCCCAGGAACTGATACAATATTGGGCCCAGAAATGAGATCCACTGGTGAGGTGATGGGGATTGACAGCGATTTTGGCCGTGCCTTTGCCAAAGCGGAAATGGGTGCTGGGGAGCGTTTACCACTAAGTGGAACTGTATTTGTATCAATGAGCGATCGCGATAAAGCTGCTGCAAGTGGTGTGGTGAAGGAATTTATCGATTTGGGCTTTACAGTGATGGCTACCCTTGGTACACGCCGAGTTCTTCTGGAACAGGGGCTAAAAATTGAATTAGTCTTAAAACTCCATGAAGGTCGTCCCCACGTCCTAGATGCGATCAAAAACCAGAAAATCCAACTGATTATCAACACACCTTCAGGGGAAGAAGCTCAGACTGATGCTAGGTTAATCCGCCGCACAGCCTTAGCTTACAAAATTCCCATCATTACTACCATCGCCGGTGCAAAAGCTACCGTCGCCGCCATCCGTTCCTTACAAAATACGACTTTGGACGTAAAAACCATTCAACAGTACTGCCCGATCGCTAGGGTGTAGGGAAGCAGGGGAGCAGGGGAGCAGGGGAGCAAGGGAGACAAAGGGAATAACTACACCCAATGCCCCATGCCCCATGCCCAATTCCTCATTTACAATTCCCAATTCCCAGAAAAAATTAAACAATTGTTAGAAGAGAATGAATATAGTTCTCATTGAGATACTTTAACAAATATGAGGAAAATTATTTGAACTAGATAATTTCTTAAATTGACTTTTAGTCAGCCTTAAGATAGAGGGCAACGTTACATGAACTGGAAAAACCAGGAAATTTCATGTCACCATCTAGCCAAAATCTTCTCATAAATGTTACAATTGTTAATAGGACTTTCATAAAAAATGTTTAAAAAGCAACCTTTTATCTAACTGTAGATACTTGTGAAAAGTAGGAAATAACTGTAGTTTTAGCAGTTAAGAAGCCTAAATTTGATTATTATGAGCAGCCGAGTTTCTCAGGCGCGTAAGTTGCAAACCATAGCACGGGTTCCCAGTCTGACTGGGTAGCACCGTAATAAATAAAGAAAGCATCTATCCCTTAATGACCCTACCGCCAACCCCATCATTACCAAAGAGTAGCGCCATGAAGACCGCTCAGACAGCCACAGACCTCGTGCGGACTTACCTGCGTGAGATTGGCCGTGTGCCACTATTAACCCACGAGGAAGAGATTTTCTATGGTAAACAGGTGCAACGTTCCTGCGTTTTGCACGAATCAAGAGAAGCTCTTGCCACCCAGCTAGATCGTCAACCGACTTTAGAAGAGTGGGCCAAAGTAACAAACCTGGAACCAGCAGAGTTGAACGAAGCGATCGCAGATGGTGAAATTGCCAAACGCAAGATGGTAGAAGCCAATTTGCGGCTGGTAGTCTCCGTTGCTAAAAAATACATCAAGCGCAACGTCGATTTACTGGACTTGATCCAAGAAGGTAGTATTGGTATGCAACGGGGTGTAGAAAAGTTTGACCCCACCAAAGGGTACAGATTTTCTACTTATGCCTATTGGTGGATACGGCAAGCTATCACTCGTGCTATAGCTGAAAAAGCTCGTACCATTCGGTTGCCGATCCATATCACCGAAAAATTAAATAAGATTAAAAAGGCACAGCGTCAATTGTCTCAAAAATTGGGACGCGCTCCGACGGCTGGGGAGCTAGCTCAAGAATTAGAATTGACCCCCAAACAAGTACGAGAGTATTTAGAAAAGGCGCGTTTGCCCCTTTCTTTGGATTTGCGACTGGGTGATAACTACGATACCGAACTTGGAGAAATGCTCGAAGATCCAGGAGCATCTCCCGAAGAGTTTGTCATGCAATCTTCCCTATCTTATGACTTGGATCGCTTGATGGGCGATCTCACGCCACAACAGAGGGAAGTAATCACACTGCGCTTTGGCTTAACTGATGGGCAAGCTCTGACTCTGGCTAGAATTGGTGAAATATTGAACATCAGTCGAGAACGAGTCCGACAAATTGAACGGGAAGCCTTAAGCAAACTTCGCAAGTCTAAAGCCAATATGGATGAATATTTGGCAAGTTAGAAGTTAGGAGTGATGAGTTTTTAATTAACTCCCCACTCCTAACCTATTTATTGGGGTGAGAAAATACCCTGACTTTGGTACGGTTACACCTACTTCCACTCTTAGGGTAGGCTGTTACATTAGTTGACAGGAAGACAAAATAACTAAGTCAAATCCAAAACAGACATTTAATATTCAAATCACAAGCACCGCAGCTAATAGTGGTAGTTAAGGAGCTAAAAAATGAGTAACCCATCTAATCGTGTCTCAGAATTTTTTAATAGCGAAGCAGAAACTAACGATTTACTCTGGCAGTACGTTAAATCCTTGAGTCCAGAGACAGTTACCCAGCTATCCAAACCCACATCTGCCGAAGTGTTTCAGGTGATGGAACGGAATATTACAGGACTATTAGGTAATCTACCTTCAGAACACTTTGGTGTTACTGTAACCACAAATCGCGAAAATCTAGGTAGGCTTCTTGCTTCTGCGATGATTAGTGGTTATTTCTTGCGTAACGCTGAACAGAGAATGAATTTTGAAATGACCTTACAAGGAGCTGAAACCAACAACAGCGAAATTGACTAGAAATGTAAAATTTGGGAAATTCAATCAATAGTGTTGAACTGATAGCTAGTCATAGTTACGGCGATACGAATTGAAAATAAGTCTCTGCGAAATCTTTGCCGCTAATTCCCGATTATACATCAGCTAAGTTTTTTAAAATATCCAAAATAGTGACGAATTCAGGTTGAAATTTCAACGCAGATGAAGGCGGAGTCTTTGATTTCGCTTCTCTGCGAACTCCTGTAATTTTGTGATTAATTCAATTTATCTGATGTCAGGTGTCAGGCTAGTTAGTTATAACTCCCGAATCTATGCAGAAAGCATAAAAATCCTTTTCCTCTAAACCTTTTTGCAGTCTGAATAATTAAGTCTTTAAGCAGACACGATATTGAGGCTTATTTATAAATGATGAATGCACATTTGTGGATAACCGTACAGTGATAAATGACCTTTGCAATAAATCTAAACTCGGCAGAGTTACAACTAGTCTGCCGAGTTTTGTTATTAGTCAAGAGTCAAAATTCAAGAATTCTTTGCCTACTCCTTACTCCCTACTCCCCATTCAACTATGAGTGAAACCAGTTCTTTCCCACCCCATAAAATCATTGGTGTTGCAGTAATCTGGAATGACCAAAAGCAAATTTTAATTGACCGCCGTCGTCCAGAAGGAGCAATGGGTGGTTTGTGGGAATTTCCTGGTGGTAAAATAGAGCCTGGTGAAACCATCCAAGAATGTATTCAACGGGAAATTTCCGAAGAACTGGGAATAGTGATTGAAGTGGGAAAGCATCTGATTACTATTGACCACAGTTATACAAACTTGCGCGTTACCCTCACAGTACATCATTGCCGCCATCTTACAGGTGTCCCCCAACCTTTAGAATCCGATGAAATTCGCTGGGTAAGTTTGGAAGAATTGGAGCATTTTACTTTTCCGAAAGCAAATACTCAAATTATTGCTGCATTGAAAAAAAGTGGGGGCTAGGAAAGAAGCAGAGGGAGCAGGGGAGCAGGGGAGCAGAGGAGCATAATTAATAACCAATGCCCAATGACAAATGACAAATGACCAATCCCGTAACAATCTATTAATTGCATCAGGTTGAGTCCCGCAATTTTCTACAATAAGCGCAGGGACTTTGATTTAAGGTGTCAGCAAATAAATGCCTAAAACCGTTGCCGATGTAATGAGCCGCGATCCGATTGTTGTCCGGGAGGAAACTCCACTGAAGGAAGCTATCCAAATTCTCGCAGAACGCCATATCAGCGGACTACCTGTTGTGGATGATCTCGGTAAATTGGTAGGCATTATCTCGGAAACCGATTTGATGTGGCAAGAAACTGGTGTTACTCCACCTGCATACATTATGTTTCTTGATAGTGTTATCTATTTAAAAAATCCTGCTACGTATGACCGTGATTTGCACAAAGCTCTAGGGCAAACTGTCGGGGAGGTGATGAGTAAAAACCCGATCGCTATTTACCCTGATAAAACTTTAAGAGAAGCAGCTACAATCATGCACGATCGCAGCGTTCACCGCTTGCCAGTACTTGAGAGTACAGGTCAAGTAATTGGTATTCTCACGCGTGGTGATATTATTCGGGCTATGGCAGCTAGTCAAGATTAGTCAAAAATAGAGACGCGATTAATCGCGTCTGTACAAAAGTCAAAAGTAGAGACGCGATTAATCGCGTCTGTCTTTTTTATACATTTGAAAATCAAGGATAACTAAATGAGTATTACTCCGGAGTCTGTTAAGCAATTGCTCAGTTCTGAGGATTTAGGCGATCGCTTACGTGCTGTAAATCAAATCCGCGAATTGGAACCTGCGGTTGGCTTTGAATTAATTCAAAGTGCTATTGGTGATCGCAATTCCCGTGTTCGTTACTCAGCTGTGAGTCAGATGGATACACTCGGAACGCAAGATTTACAATTATCCTTGGATATCTTGCGCGATCGCTTGCTTCATGACTCCGAAGTTGATGTACAAGCAGCAGCAGCAGACTGTTTGGGCGCTCTAAAGTTACGTGAAGCTTTTGAAGATTTACAGCAGCTTTATCATACAACCGGTGAATGGCTAATACAATTCAGTATTATTGCTACATTAGGAGAGTTGGGCGATCCGCGAGCCTTTGAACTACTCAAAGAGGCACTCTTATCAGAAAACGAATTAGTCCAAACTGCTGCTATTAGTTCTTTGGGTGACTTGGGAGATGTACAAGCAGTTCCTCTGTTGGCTCCCTATGCTACCAATCCAGATTGGCAAATTCGTTACAGACTTGTACAAGCCCTAGCTCGTTTGCGTAATCCAGAAGCCAAATCTATATTAGAAACTTTGGCTAATGATGAAGTAGATGCGATCGCAAACGAAGCCAAACAATCTTTGCAGTCAGTTTAAGTCTATCTAAGGTTAAGAAAATTCACCTTTAATATAGATTTGTCTGACAGGAGAAAAAAATTCGACCTGGTTGGTAAATTTTGCATTCCAGCCAGATCGAAATAGATTAATTAAAGTTACTTTTAGCAATTAAAAGTAACTTTTTATATTTAGGATAGGACTATTGAATGACACTTTTGCGTCGGCGAGACATAACCATACCAGCACCAACTAAACCTAAGCCTAGCATTGTGGTTGGCTCAGGAACGCTAACTGCGTCGAGAGTTAAATGGTAAGTGCTTGCAGCCCCAGAAAGAGAAGCACCCAAATTGCCATTCGCAATAGTTTTTCCATTGAAATTAAATTTACCCGTAATCCCATCCAATACTACGTCATTAATGTTTGTAGCCGATTTCCGAATTCTGGTAACTACAGAATCATCTAGATCGAAGGTAAGAAGCGCAGTAGTACTACCCAGGGTTCGCGATCCGAAATTAATGAATGGAGTGTAAACTCCTGTAGAGTATGTAGCTGTTGTGCTTGATAAATTAGCTATCTTAGTTAAATTTAGAGTGTTAATTGTAATACCTGCGCCTGATAAGGTTGGTAAAAAGGCTGCAAAATCATCATAAGCATCAACACCATCAACATCAACAAATTTAATACTAGTAGTAGCTGGATTGATTCCATCATTAGGAACGATAGATGTACCATTAAGACCAATACTCCCGTTCAGGGTTACAGCTTGAGCCGAACCAGCAGATGTAAACATCCCAGCAGTAGCCAAGGGGATTGCAAAAGTAGCAGCCAGAGTCGCGTTTACTAATTTAGATTTAAAATTAATCATGAGTGTTTGAGAGTCCTAACAATAATCTGGAACAGAGAAATTGATTGCTTAACTTTTACTATCAGTAATCTATTTAAAATACTGTCAGTGAAAGCGAAACTTGCGTGATGTATTTCTTATCTCCATAAAATCACATAGACTTAGAACCTGCAATATTTACTGAGTGGTCTTCATCACATCTTCAACTAACAAATAGTCTTCATAAAATTTTAATTTCTTACATATCTGCGCTTCGTATATCTCTTGCTCTCTAGGGTTTAAATTATAGGCAATAGCCCTGGACTTTAATAAAAACTATTTACGTACTATCAAATACAAGTATATTTTTATACTTTAAGTTGCTTAACCATATTTTTATATCAATGGAGTATGCAGTGTATCTAATCTTTATAGTTGCCAATATTTAGTGAAAGGGTTCCTCTCAAAGAATAAATGGGAGGAACCGCTGTATTTGTTTACTATAGATAGTCTTCAAATTGAATGTTGGCAAAAGATGGCTAATTGCTAGCAATTAACGCTGTTCTCAAATCTGTCAGATTTTTCAAATGCTAAGAGCCAAATACCTGTGGCCAGGTTGTTACAACAAAAACTACAACTGCGGCGATCGCTAACAATCCTTGAATTAAATTTCCAACCAAAGATCCGACTACAATCCCTATACCTGCTTTAACCGCTAACCCTAATTCACGTCGGTACAGGTACTCACCAATAATTGCTCCCAAAAGCGGGCCTAGTAAAATTCCTAACAGTGGCCCCCCAAAAGGTAAAGTTGGCAATAATCCCAAAAATCCTACTACCAAACCAACAATTGCGCCAATTTGCCCCCACTTGCTAGCTCCGGCTTGTTTTGCTCCCACATAGCTAGCTAAAAAATCTACTCCGACACTGAGCAGTAAAACTATAATTGTCACAATTAGTGGAATCTTGATAGCTGCAAAGGAACTACTAACGATTCCCCAGATAATAATTGCAATTAAAATTAAGCTGCTACCGGGAATGGCTGGAACTACAGCACCAATAATACCCACAACCATTACAGCAACTAATAGCCAATAAATAATTTGCATAGATCAATTGTAAATTTCCAAATTTTCTCATAGGGACGCACAGATGTGCGTCCCTACTGTTTATTCTATCTGGGTAAGATAGCGAAAAATACCTAGTACACTGTGGTGTAAGTTTGCCTAATGCTTCTAAACTGCTATTAAAAAGCTCAAAACCCATGACGAGAAAAATATTAACTGGACTAAGTTCGGAAGCCTACGAACACCCCTTCGATCGCAAAGCCTTGGCTTCTTTGCAAAATATGCCTGGTGTCTCCTTACTACTCAAAAAAATTAACGAATACGGCATTGATCGTCTACTTAGACTGCAAAGCCTTGGTAGTGAAATCAGAATTTCGCCCCGTAATTTTCCCGAATTACATCAAGCATTTGTAGAAACCTGCCAAATTCTTGATGTTGCTCCACTTCCTGAATTGTATCTATTTCGAGGCACAGGTCACATTGAAACCTACATTGTTGGCGTAGAAAAACCCCTTGTCGGTATCAATTTAGATGCAATGGAGTGGCTTAACTCAGATGAATTACTTTACGTTTTCGGACACGAAGTTGCTCGAATCAAGAGTCAGCACATGGTTTATCACCAAATGGCAATTGTTATGCCAACGTTGAAAAATTTGTTGAGCAGTACCACACTGGGAGTCGGAGGCTTAGTTGCTGGTGGAATGGAACTAGGTTTGTATAATTGGCGGATGATGGCTAGGTTCACTGCCGATCGGGCTGCTTTACTGGCTTGTCAGGATATCGACGTAGCAACTACTACACTGATGAAACTCGCGGGTTTACCAGATGAGTACTTGACTACTGCTGTAATTGAAGATTTCCTCATCCAAGCCCGTGAGTTTGCATCTAATAACTTTGATAGCGTGGATAAAGTCACCAAAATATTAAGCTATACAGAGCCTGGGCTTTCTTGGGTAGTTATGCGGGCTGGCGAATTATTAAAATGGGTTGATTCAGGAGCTTATGATAATTTAATTCAACAGACAAATTTAAAGACACCGGAAGAACCAGAAGAAAAAGAAGGAAAGACACCAGAAGAAAAGGAAGGTTGGAATTTTTTAACTTCTTGGTGATTGAATTTTAAGTTTTATATTTTAGATTTTATTTTTAAATTTAAAATACGCTTGTGACACTAAATGACTTGCTAATACGATTAGCTGCGAACTTGCTCCCAAACAAGGGGCTTAAGCCCCTTGTCTCACTAAAATTTGCTGGCTTTTAAACTAGCTGACAATCTAAGTACTAAGAGTAACGGCTAATTTATCAGCAATTCCTGCAATCCAGTTTTCATCTTGTTTGGTGTAACTGCGAGGAGCATTTGCTCCCAAAATTAATACACCTTGGTTGCCAATAGGTTGACAAATTACACCTTGAGTATTTTCTGGTAAATAATCAAATTCAAGCTTACCTGGATATATTTTTAGAGCAACTAAATAAATCGGTTTTTGTTTTTCAAGTACCTGTTTTAAGATTACTCCTGGCACAACTTCAGATTTGGTACCCAAAATCCCGCGACGCAACAAAACTTTACCTTGATAAAAAACCACAAGCGATCGCGTTACTGTATTAGTCAACAATAAATGAGATGCCCAGGCTAGTTCTGTTTTCACCGCTTCGGGTAAATCTGCTGCGAGTACAAAACCTTCTTCTCCAATTAGTTCTACAGTATCAGGCGATCGCGGCTGAACTTGCTGCCAAATTAAACCCGTCAAAATTAACACCGCACTTAAAATCACACCCACTACATCACCACGTGATTGAGACTGGGTTAATTCCGGTGTCAATAAACGGTTAATCAATAAAAGTACAGCGCCTAGCCCACCTACGACAATGGGTAGACGCCGCAAAACTCGATTAGGATCAGGTTTAGTCATTAGAAATTGGGAATTAGGAATTGAGCATTGAGTATGGAGAAGAGACAAGAGGTAGACAAGGGATAGACTTATTCAATAAATTCTCCTTGTCCCCTTGTCTCCTCTGCCCCCCGCCCCTCTGCCCCTCTGCTCCCCTGCTCCCTCATTTCCTCACTCCTCCCCTGGTTCAATAATCCGCTGGAAAAGATAACCAGTACCCCGTGCGGTGAGAATCAATTCTGGGTTGCTAGGATCATCTTCTAATTTTGCCCGCAAACGTGATATGTGCACATCTACTACGCGAGTATCTACATGACGTTCTGGTGTATAACCCCATACTTCCTGCAAAATTTCCGAACGAGAAAATGCTTCTCCAGAGCGACTAACTACCAACTCTAACAAACTGAACTCCATACCCGTTAATCGAATGCGCTCGTCACCTTTGTAGACTTGTCGCTTATTCGTATCGATTTTTATATTAGCGACATGAATTACCCCAGAACTGGGAATGCCAGAACCACTGGCTTTGTCTACCCGTCGCAACACCGAGCGAATCCGGGCTTCTAGCTCCTTGGGAGAAAATGGTTTAACTACATAGTCATCAGCACCCAATTCTAAGCCAGTGATGCGATCGGCTACATCACCCAAAGCTGTTAGCATAATAATGGGTACATCTGATTCTTTTCGTAATTCTTGACATACACCATAACCATCTAGCTTTGGCATCATTACATCCAAAACTACTAGGTCAGGATCAGTTTTGCGAAAAGTTTCCAAAGCTTCTTCCCCGTCGCCAGCCGTCACTACATCGTAGCCAATCATGGAAAGGCGTGTTTCCAAAATCCGGCGAATGCTGGCTTCGTCGTCTACCACCAAGATTTTTTCTTTATGGCTTTCCAAGTTTCTCTAGGCTCCTTGACTAAAAATTTACATGATTAATTTTTAATACCATAATATTAAGATATCATTCCATGAATTGATTTGGAAAAAGCTCTAAATACCACTATTATTAGTTTTTAGTTTTTTTCAAGAATTAAGTAAATATTAAGATTATTTAATAAGATTTAAGAATGGCAAAGCCAAAAACCTTTTTTACTTGCAACGAATGTGGAGCAGAATCGCCCCAGTGGTTTGGGAAATGTCCAGCTTGCGGTACTTACAACTCTCTAGAAGAACAAATTTCTATTCAATCCTCAGTAGATGTACCCAGCCGGGGGGGAGTGAGTGGTTGGCAATCAACTCAAACTAATGGCAAATCTCACGCTAAACCAGCTAAAGCGCGAGCCTCCTTAACATTTAACCAAATTACCGATCGCCAAATCGCCCGTTGGGAGTCTGGTTATGGAGAATTAGATCGAGTGCTTGGAGGTGGGGTTGTCCCTGGCTCTATGGTGCTAATTGGTGGCGATCCAGGTATTGGTAAATCGACTTTATTGTTGCAAGTATCTAATCAATTAGCACAGAAATATCGCATCCTTTACGTAACTGGTGAAGAATCGGGACAGCAGGTAAAATTACGAGCTTCCCGTTTGGGAGTATCAAAACCCTTAAGTGTTTTTAACGAGGGGAAAGTTGAAGTAGTAGTAGAGCCAGCACTTCCCATAGATCCTGACAGTATAGGTGCAGATTTATATGTACTACCAGAAACAGATTTAGAAGAAATTTTGCGGGAAATAGACTCTCTAAAACCAAATGTGGCGGTGATTGATAGTATCCAAACGGTGTTTTTTCCAGCGCTGACTTCTGCACCCGGTTCAGTAGCTCAGGTACGAGAATGTACCGCAGCACTGATGAAAGTGGCGAAGCACGAAGATATCACCATGCTGATTGTGGGACACGTCACCAAAGAAGGAGCGATCGCTGGGCCAAAAGTTTTAGAACATTTAGTTGATACAGTGTTGTATTTTGAAGGCGATCGCTTTGCCTCACATCGATTATTACGCACAGTCAAAAACCGCTTCGGCGCAACTCACGAAATCGGCATCTTTGAAATGGTGACAGATGGATTGCGAGAAGTTTCCAATCCCTCAGAGCTATTTTTAGGCAACCGTGACGATCCAGCGCCAGGTACTGCCATTGTCGTGGCTTGCGAAGGTACTCGCCCGATAGTTGTGGAACTACAAGCTTTGGTGAGTCCTACTAGCTACCCTTCACCTCGGCGTGCTGGAACTGGCGTAGATTACAATCGCTTGGTGCAAATTCTCGCCGTCTTAGAAAAACGAGTGGGGATTCCCATGTCCAAGTTAGATTCTTACGTTGCTTCTGCGGGTGGGTTGAATGTGGAAGAACCAGCGGTTGATTTAGGAATTGCGATCGCGATCGTTGCCAGTTTCCGTGATCGCATCGTCGATCCAGGTACAGTATTAATCGGTGAAGTTGGGTTAGGCGGACAAGTGCGATCGGTTTCCCAAATGGAACTGCGGTTAAAAGAAGCTGCAAAGTTGGGATTTAAACGAGCGATCGTCCCAAAAGGGACAAAATTTCCCGACTTGAATATTGAGATATTGCCAGTATCTAAAGTTATAGATGCGATTATCGCCGCAATCCCCCATCAAGAACTGACAGCAGACGATTTAGAACCCGATGAAGAAGAGTAACCAATAGCCCCTTTTTTAAGGATGTTGGGAGGATCTAAAACAGTCAAATACCAGGGTAAAATCCGAGATTTTAACATCACCCCAGAGGAAAACCCACTATGACAACCCTCACCCAAGACTACCAAATCACTTGGGAAAAACTGCCCGATGATTACAAACTTCCAGATGATCCAGTGGACAACATCAATCAACCAGCCTTAGCTGCTGCACTCACGGAAAGCCTGCAATTAGCCGGAAAAATTTCAGCCAACACCCTAACAACAACTAATTACGGTATTTGTGCCACTCTAAACAACAAAATGGTCATTAAAGCCCCTGATTGGGCTTTCATTGCCAAAATTAATGTTAGTAGAGAAGAAGTAACACGCAGTTACACCCCTCAATTACAGGGTGAGATTCCCGTAATTGTAATGGAATTTATTTCCGATACACAGGAGACAGAATATTCTATCAAAGCAACGTATCCCCCAGGAAAATGGTTTTTCTACGAGCGCATCTTAAAAGTGCCAAACTACATCATCTTTGAGCCAGATAGCGGCAGTATCGAAATGTATCGCTTACACAACACAGAACAGTACATTTTGCAAGAGCCTGATGAAAATCAACGCTGCTGGATAGCCGAAATGAATCTTTACCTTGGGGTGTGGCAAGGTACTCGTGAAAACCGCACAGGAAAGTGGTTACGGTGGTGGGATGAACAAGGAAACCTTTTGCCTTGGGGTTCCGAGTTAGCCCAAGAGGAACGCCAACGCGCCGAACAGGAACGCCAACGTGCTGAACGACTAGCAGCACAATTGCGGGCGGCGGGAATTGATCCAGAAGTCTGATGAAATGTTTTAGGAAAAATTGAAAGCTACTGATCCCTGACTTGTTTGACAAGCAGGGGATCTTATTTCTCACAAATGATTAAGTAGGGCTAAATACCAGTTGTTAGGCAAGAAGAGGATTTAACAACTGCGATGTCTACGACGGGCTACGCCTACGCCATAGGTTTATTACGATTGAATATACTGCTATTGTAGGCTTGATAATTTGCCAAGATTTTATTATGAATGCTTGGATCATTTAAACATGATGACAACTTTGACGGGAGAATTAATTCCCGCATCCACAAAGAAAGCCACTGCTGCAACTGCACGAGCTATCATTGTGGAACAAGAAGCTGCTCAAAAATGAAAAGCAGAACAATTAGCAGAACCTTTGTGTCAGTTAGGCGTGAATCCTAGATGAACTAGATGAATTCTTGTAGCTTCACGAGTCTTTTCTGACACGCAGCATAATTTTCTGCTTTTAAGGAATCAGCTGTACTGAAAACTTTGATAGCCGATGCTGAAGCAGCTATCTGATAACGATATTGGCTTTCAGAAAGATTAATTTTTGAGAGCGATCGCATATTTAGCACTTGAAATACATATAATATTCCTTTCAGCAAGTCTATAGCAACCTCAGTATTTATGAAAAACCATGATGTCAGGCTATATCCTTACTGTTCCTCAACTCAGTTTCAATTGGGTTACTAAGGGGAAAATAAGGTTCAGCAGCAAATCCCAAAGGTGATGCCCTGAACATTTGCAGATATTACCGCAGACACTGATTATGTTGCAGCAGCTAAAATACTTAAGTATGAGTAATACGATCAAACTACTCAGGTTAAAATTGTCTATTTGGTAACACAAAACCATCAGAAAATTGTAGAAAAGTGTATTTCCTTGTCTCGATAGTGGTGCTAACCTCAATTTAAAGGATGTTATCAGCCTTTATCTGCTAGAGTTTCTGACTTTCAGCAAATTAGATAATTTATCAATAACAAAATCGCTAGGAGTGCGATGATGATGTCACAGTCCCCTATGACAAGGCCAGAAATAGCTGCTGGAACTCTAATCGATAACCGCTATATTATCCAAAAACTTCTAGGACAGGGAGGATTGGGACGAACTTACTTAGCATTTGATACTCGTCGGTTTAATGAAGCTTGTGTTCTGAAAGAATTTGCACCCATTGGCACAGGCGAAAGTGGACTGGAACAATATCGTAACTTATTTAAAAGAGAGGCAAAAATTCTTCATCAATTGCAACATCCTCAAATTCCCAAGTTTTTGGCTTGCTTTGAAGGAGATGGTCGGCTATTCCTAGTACAAGAGTATGTTGACGGTAAAACATATTCAAGACTGCTAGGAGAACTTCAACGTCAAGGAAGAAATTTTTCTGAAGACGAAGTTATACAGTGGCTAAAAAATCTGCTGCCTGTTTTGGAATATGTCCATCAGCACAACATTATCCATCGAGATATTTCTCCTGACAACATCATGTTACCCGATGGCAAGGATCTGCCAGTGCTGATTGATTTTGGGGTAGGCAAGCAAATTGCTGACATTAACGAGGGGAGAAGTTCCAACCACCAGGTAACGTTTGTTGGCAAAATGTCCCTGGTAGGCAAAGTTGGATATGCTCCCCGCGAACAGATTAGTTTGGGTTTATGCTCACCCTCTAGTGACCTTTATGCTTTAGGTGTGACTGCTATTGTATTACTCACAGGTAGAGATCCATCTTTACTAATGGATCAATACTCACTTGAATGGAACTGGCGTGATTATACCTATGTTACTGATGGGTTTGCTCAAGTACTTGATTGCATGTTGGAAGATAGACCTAATAAGCGATACCAAACAGCCAGCGAAGTTCTTAGAGATTTAAGCCATATTGGAGAACCAGAAGTAACAATGTCTTCTGAAATCATAGTTGATGATTTGCCAGCCACGGTATTTAATCCTGAATTTCAGGCTATGTCGGTTATATCACAGTCATATAACCAAGCGGAAGAAACAATTTTTAGTTCACCTACTAGTCCACCAAATGGGCGACGAATTGAACAACAATCTTCACTCCAACCAGCATTTATCAAACATTGCCAGCAAGAATTAGCCTACCACATCGGACCAATGGCAAATCTGATTATAGAAGAAATACTAGCTCACAATCCTTATATTTCGGCTGACCAATTTGTTGAACTTGTAACTAAGGAAATCCCTAATTTTCAAGCAGCTTTTGAATTCAAAAAAAGCTTATTTTCATAAATATTTAGAGATCATCAAATTGAGGAATAATTTTTAATCTTTTAACTAATTCTGTAAGTTTAAGTCAAGAAAGCTAATAAAAGTAACAAGGTTTTTTGGCAAAGCTACAGGCAACGTCTTCTACATAATGTCATTACATTAGCGTAGCGGTAGCTAGTCCCGGGGGAACAAGCTACGCGCAACGTCTTGTAGAGAGCATCATTACATATTATTATAATCGCCTGCACCTCCTTGAGTACGTTTGATTCTTTTCATCGCCATTTCTAAACTTAACTGCATCCGTTTAAAGGCTTTAGCTAAATTACCAATTTCATCATTAGACATCTGCTCGAATTCAACTTCCATATGTCCCGTACTAACTTCTTCGGCTATGCGAGTCATGCGTTTGAGAGGAATTACAACTTGTCGATTCAAGAACAAATTGACTAATAGGATCGTCGCTATAAATATAGCTGATACAATCAAGATAATTAGTAAAGAAGACTGATTTGCTTTGTTAATGACATTCTTGGCGGGTACTGATATAATCTGAGCGCCAACAATTTCATTAAGTTTCCACCCAAATCCATTAGCAGCACCATAAAGACTAATCATACTTTGAGGTGCAGCTTCAGGTACACTATGACAGACCAGACAGCTTTGTTCAGACACTGCTAAGGGACGAGCAATATAAAAGATATCCCCACCAGGAATTGAGCGAAATCCACTAACTTCTTTAAGGTCTGGTTTATTTCTGAACTGTTCTACAATTTCCGTCTCAAAACCGTCAGCCTTATCCCGAAGATTTGTGGGATTGAGAGTTGCTTCTTTATAAAAGAAATCACGGTAGTCTGTTGTTTTCCGTAAAATTTCAAATACCTCTCGTGCTGAGTATGCAGGCACCGTTTGCGGCAAAAATTCAGTAGCCAATTTATCAACTAGCTCTGGATTCACTTGCGTACTAGTATATTTACGAACAGAACTCATTGTTTGCATGAGTATGAGACCAGTGGAGCTAATATCTTGTTTAGCATTCTCCCTTAGCAGAGAAGAAAGAGTAAATCCACTCAAGCTCAGACCAAATGTCAAAATTACCAGTAGCAGAATTGTAAATTTTTGTTTCAAATTGAGCTTCTTTAGCATAATTTTAGATTACCTACAAGTCAAATTATTATGAACAAATATGTCTAAAGTTACTGTTTACTCTAGCATGAGCAATCAACTTTCATATTTTTGTATAAAGGCATAGTTTAGGCAAAACTATGAGGGTATATTCAAACTTTATACTATTAGTAATTATTGAGGTTAATGAAAATGTTATCTAAGTAACTAAGTTCCAAAAAGCTACAACAGCAATTGAAATGGAATTCCCAAAAATTCGTGTTGGCTGTTCTCATACCGTGCCAAAATAAATACCAGCAATTGTCAAATATTACTAATGGTGTGGAATGCAGGAAAGTCTTTATTCGGGGGACGCTACATTATTGAAGGCCAATTAGGTGAAGGCGGAATTGGCATTACTTATCTTGCCAGAAATCAACGAAATCAACAGCGAGTGATTAAAACCCTCAAAGAAGAAATCCTGAATCACCCCGCCTGGATACTCCACCGAAACAAGTTACGGCAAGACTTTCGTGATGAAGCAGTTCGGCTGGCTGTGTGCCACCATCCTCATATAGTACAGATAGAAACCATCTTTGATGAGGGGAATTTGCCCTGCATGGTGATGGATTACATTGAAGGGGAAGATTTAGGACAGCGCTTGAAGCGAATAGGGGTGCTATCAGAGGCAGAAGCGCTACTCTACATCCGGCAAATTGGCGATGCTTTGACCCTAATCCATTCTAAAGGACTGTTACATAGGGATCTCAAACCACGCAATATTATGATCCGCATTAATAAATTAGAAGCAGTGCTGATAGACTTTGGCATCGCTAGAGAATTTGTTCCTAATATGATCCAAAGGCATACAGTGTATCGTACTCCTGGTTTTGCCCCACCGGAACAGTATGAATCAGAAGCACCGCGAGGAGAATACATTGATATTTACGCCCTAGCCGCTACTTTGTATAATTTGCTTACCGCAGTTGTACCAACTAGTGCAGATGATAGACGTCACAATATTAATTTAGAACCACCACAATATTTTAATCCCAACATCAGCAACAGGGTAAATCAGGCTATTATGTGCGGCATGGATCTGGAGTCAACGTATCGTCCCCAGTCTGTGCAGGAGTGGTTAGATTTATTAGGCCCTGATACTGGTGAAAATGTAACCAAAATATCATCTACTTTAGTGATCAAGCCTAGACTGCAAATACCTGTACCTGTTGTATTAGATCGGCAGAACTGGCAATGTGTACAGACCCTCAAAGGTCATTCTAGTATGGTTCATGCGATCGCCATTAGCCCAGATGGGCAATTTATTGCTAGTGGCAGTAATGACAACACCATCAAACTTTGGCAAGTAGGCACTGGCAAGTTAGTGCGTCAACTAGGTCGTTGGTCTTCTAGTCATTCCAGTATGGTTAATTCCGTCGCCTTTAGCCCAATCTCTTCAAACCTTTCTTATCAAGGCGAGTCCGGTAAATCTGCGGGAGTTACAGACCTGAACCGGGGAATTTTAGCTAGTGGGAGTTGGGATAATACAATCAAATTGTGGGATGTCAAGACAGGTAAAGAAATTCGTACTCTCACTGGTCATGCTAATTGGGTGAATTCCGTTACTTTTAGTCCCGATGGCAAGTTTCTGGCTAGTGGCAGTGCTGACTGCACAATCAAACTGTGGCAGGTATACACAGGCATAGAAATCCAAACTTTTACAGGTCATTCTGACCCAGTTTCGTCAGTTGCTTACTCTCCAAGAACGCCTGCAACCAATAGCCAGGATAGACAGCTAGTAGCTAGTGGCAGTAATGATTACACGATTAAACTGTGGCAAATATACACAGGCAGAAACATTTACACACTCACAGGCCATTCTTTCTTTGTCAACTGTATTGCCTTCAGCAAAAATGGGGAAATTATTGCCAGTGGCAGTGGTGACAACACAATTAAACTGTGGCATGTAAATACAGGCAAAGAAATTCGTACTCTCACAGGTCATTCTGATTCAGTTTGGTCAGTCGCCTTTAGTCAGGATGGACAATTCCTCGCTAGTGGCAGTTGGGACAACACTATCAAACTGTGGCACATACACAGTGGTACAGAAATCAGCACACTTACAGGGCATTTCAACTATGTTAGATGCGTTGCCTTCAGTCCCGATGGCCAAACTCTAGTTAGCGGTAGTGATGACGACACTATTAAAATTTGGCGAAGAGGGTAGTAAATAATTGGTAATTTTTCTATGAATCTATAGATAGAACTGCGATCGCCCCAAATTTGTGACAATAATGACGGCAACCGTTATTTTTGAACAAAAATAAATATATGGGCTTTGGTATTGGTGATTTATTCTGGATTTTCCTCCTTCTGACTTCTTTGCAACCCCTTTGGCAAAAACGTCAAATAGAATATCGGCGCTTGCGTGCTTTACAACAATTCCAGCAGGAACGTAAAAGTCGGGTGATTTTACTGATTCACCGCCAAGAGTCCATTAGCTTTTTGGGAATTCCCCTATCTCGCTACATTACTATTGAAGACTCAGAACAAATATTGCGAGCAATTCGCCTCACACCGCCAGATGTAGCAATTGACTTAATTTTGCACACTCCTGGCGGTTTGGTTTTAGCTACCGAACAAATCGCCAGAGCATTAATTCGCCACCAAGCAAAAGTCACAGTTTTTGTACCCCACTATGCGATGAGTGGCGGTACAATGCTTGCTCTGGCCTCTGATGAAATTATTATGGATGCTAACGCTGTCTTAGGGCCAGTTGATCCACAACTAGGTAATTACCCCGCAGCTAGTATCTTGAAAGTAGTTGAAGATAAACCCATCGGTGAGATTGATGACCAAACTCTAATTATGGCTGACCTCTCACGCAAAGCAATTCAGCAGGTACAGCGGTTTGTACGAACTTTGCTAAAAGACAGTATACCTAAACAAAAAGTTCTGCCAGAAAATATCGAACCGATTATCGAAGCCTTGACAACTGGGCGCGTCACTCACGACTATCCCATCACTATTGAAGAAGCAACAGAAATGGGGCTGCCCGTAACCGTTGGGCTGCCCCATTCTATTTACGATCTAATGGATCTGTACCCACAGCCACAAGGAGGACGACCCAGCGTGCAGTACATTCCTATGCCCTACAATGACCGTCGTCCAATTCTACCTACACCCAAGGGCAGACCTTTAGAAGAACCAAATCAGATGACTTGAAGGGCTTTGGGGTAGGAGTTTTTTGTGGCGACTAGGGTGTAGCTGTCGGTGTAGCTGTCGGTGTAGCTGTCGGTGTAGCTGTCGGTGTA
>NZ_JAVRCI010000087.1:0-26830 GCF_034530835.1 Nostoc sp. DedQUE12b
AGGAGTTAGGAGTTAGGAGTTAGGAGTTAGGAGTTAGGAGTTAGGAGTTAGGAGTAGCCCTTTCAAGGTGACAAATGAACATAAGTTGTTTCAGCGCTACCATCTTGAATCCTCCACTCAGATTTTGGGCTTTCTGAAAGTTGAAATAACCAATCTTCGTTCCAAATTTCACCACCTTGAAAGGGCTAGAGTTAAGAGTTTTCTTTTGTCCCCTTGCTCCCCTGCTCCCCTGCTCCCCTGCCTTTACTGTCCTTCAGCTACAGGTTTGACCAAATTTAAGTCATAAGGGCGCTCAGTATCATCCTCACCCAAATATTCACCATTTTGAATTTCTAGAATAACTAGGGGAATATGCCCAGGATTTTCTACCTTATGTAGAGTTGCTGCGGGGACATAAGTTGATTCGTTTCGATTCAGTAATATTTCAGAATCGCCACAAGTCACCTTTGCCACACCGGAAACTACAACCCAATGTTCATTCCGGTGATAATGAATTTGTGGTTTGATGCCGTGCCTGGGCTTGATTTCCACACGACTAATTCTATAGGTTTTTCCCTCCTCGATTACCTCTACCTCACCCCAATATCGTGTACCTGAATGTGGAGACAATTCGTTGATATTTGACTGAGTATTATTTTCATTGGGAGTCATAATTCATTTCTCAACCAGATAAGTATTAGTATTTATCAGTAATTTACCGTAAACGAGATAAACCTGGGTAGGGAGATGCAGTCACAACGTATTTATTGATGACAACTGCTCTAACTTTACTTTAGGCAACAGATCCTATCCGTAAATTTCTAAATGTTTGAATGCGTGAATTGGCTTAACCACCCGTATACTGAATCCGATAAATTCGATTATTAGCTTCTTCTGTTAGTAGTAAACTGCCATCTGGCAATACGAGTAAACCTACAGGCCGTCCCCAAGTGGTTGGTACAGAAGGATTTAGCAAAAATCCTGTGAGAAAATCTTCGTAGTAGCCAAGCGATCGCCCCTTAGCATCGAAGGGAACAAATACAATTTTATAACCAGTGCCGCGATCGCGGTTCCAAGAACCACGAAAAGCCGCAAAAGCACCGTTCTGGTATTTTTTGGGAAACGTTTTACCATCATAAAACTGCAAACCCAATGCTGCGGAGTGCGCCTGAAACAGTACATCCGGCGTTTGAGTACGGGCTACTAAATCAGGACGTTTACTTTTGTCATCAGTCTTTTGCCGCGGATCGAGGTTGTTTGGTGTTAGATAAGCATAGGGCCAGCCGTAAAATGCCCCCTGTTTAACGCGTGTCAGATAGTCTGGCACCAAATCATCACCAATTCCATCCCGTTCGTTGACAGTGGTATAAAGTTCCTTAGTTACAGGATGAAAGTCTAAACCAACAGGGTTACGCAAGCCGGAAGCGAAAGTTTGCTGCTGGGAACCATCTAAATTCATCACCTGTATCGAAGCCCGTGGCAGGGGTTCCTCGTCTACATTGGTTCCCGATCCAACTGAAATATATAATTTATTGCGATCGGGTGCGACAACAACATTGCGCGTCCAATGATTGTTATAACCTTGAGCGGGCAAGTCGGCAATTTTTTCCCCCTTACCTGTAATCTTGTTTTGATTTTGAGTATAGGGAAAACGCACCACAGCATCTGTGTTTCCCAGAAAAAAGGAATTATCTGTAAAAGCCATTCCAAACGGTCTATTGAGTCCGTTTTCCCCACTGGCAAAGGTTTCTCGAACATCAGCTACACCATCCCCATTGCTGTCACGCAACAGACGAATGCGATTTTGCCCGGTTTCAGTCACTAAGACATCACCGCTGGGGGTTAAAGCTAGCCAGCGTGGGGCATCTAAACCTTCAGCAAAGACGTTTACTGTGAAGCCTTGTGGTACGCGCAGCACCGGATTTTGTGGAATGGGCACAACTTCAGGCCGCTTGGAAGCACTTTCTGTTGCAAAGGGTGCTGGTAAATTCTTCAGATTGATTCGGATGGGTGTAGGTGAAAGTGCTTCAGTACGGACAATATTTTTTGGCTGTGTAGGATTCTGTGTTAGTTGGGTAGAGGGTACAGATTTTTGAGGTGTAGAATTATCTGAGTTAGCGCGAGTCTGGTTACAGGCTGCTGCCAAAGTCATTAAAAAAACTGGCAGCAAAAAACGCGCAGGAACTTTCATGGTGGTAGACAGTATACACAATGTTCCTACTCTAAACTTGAGGCTTAATGATTGTCGCCAGTCAAAAGTTTGATTTTTCTTAGTTAGTCAACCTATTAACAATTCAAAAATAAAGCACTAGTGACTAAATTCTATTATCAATGCCCAATGCCCAATATTTACACATATAAACATTTGTTAGTGAAAAAAAAATTTTTCAAATTCTGCTGCTGGTAAGGGACGGCTAAATAGAAAACCTTGCATAGAATTACATTTGTGTTGACGTAAAAAACCTAGTTCTGCTTCTGTCTCTACACCTTCAGCCACTACATCTAGATTAAGATTATGAGCCATCTGAATTAATGCCTTAGCGATGGCTGACTTTTGCGAATCTTTACCAACATTATGGATAAAATAACGGTCTATTTTTAATGTATTGATTGGTAAGTTTTTTAGATAAATCAAAGAAGAGTAACCCGTACCAAAATCATCGATCGCAATTTTTACACCCAAAGATTGCAATTTACTCATAGTAGCGATCGCACTATTTACATCTTGCATAATCATACTTTCAGTGAGTTCTATTTCTAGGTCATGTGGTTCTAAATTATTGACAGATATAAAATTAACTACATTATGAATGAAATCTGGCTGATTAAATTCAATTGCTGACAGATTTACAGCAACCATCAAAGAATTAATTCCAGCCTCATGCCAGCTTTTAATTTGTTTGCATACCCTTTTTAATACCCATTTACCAATCGGAACAATTAAACCTGTAGACTCTGCTAACGGAATAAATTCTGTTGGATAAATCATTCCTAGTTCTGGGCTTTGCCAGCGCAATAAACTTTCGGCACCTACTATTTTCCCAGATACAATATCGACTATTGGTTGATAATAAATTTCAAATTCTTGAAAATTATGTTGTTTTATAGCTTGGTGTAAGCTAATTTCTAACAACTGCATTTTTGGAGACAAGTTATTAATGACAGTCTGAGGAGATAAATACCTTTTTAAAGTAGCGTATTTTTCCAATCTGTTCATGATGGCACTTAATAACTCAGATCGAGTAAATGGCTTAGTTATATAGTCATCTGCACCCATATCCATACCTTGACGAAAGTCAGATTTAGAAGATTTGGCAGTGAGAAAGATGAAGGGAATTGTTGCCGTTGATGGATCTTGACGTAATGCTGTTAGCACGCCATAACCGTCAATTTCTGGCATCATCATATCACAAAGAATTAAATCAGGAATTTCGGAGATAGCCAAATGTATCCCGATTCTGCCATTAGCCGCAGCAATAGTTTCAAAATTCTCAGCTTCTAGCAAATCTAAAATGTTTTCACGGACTGCTTCTTCATCTTCTATTATTAAGATTTTTGGCATAAGTTACCTCTTATTTATATTTTTTTATTTAATTGCACATACAGCAATATTTATGAAAAATGTCATTATAATTGTAATAAATATTTTAGTTGGAGATATTTACACACTTTCTACAATTGCCATCTTTCATGCAGCAACTAATATATTAACACTATTTATAAGATGATAAAATGGGTTAAAAAATATACTATGTCTCCTTGAAAAATAACAATTTATAAATTTTTAATTTCAAATACAGTTTGTCTATTTTGACTAAGTAAATTAAACTTGAAAATGCCATCATCTGAGAAATATTTAATCGCATTTAAAAAGAAGTTAGTCAAAATGTGTGCGAGCAGTTTTCATCAATGCACCAGGTTACAAATTTATATAGACGGGTGAAAAAAATCAAGCACCGATGAGTGTATTTGCTGCTCGTAGCTTTACGTACTATAGCGTGTGCTAGTAACCATTGGGGCTTGAGCAATTGCCTCTCAATGAAAATCTGATGTTCTACCTCAAAAAAACCAATACTAGCATTACCTCTACTTTTCTCTGTTTTTTGTGCCATCGCTTGACAGATACAGATACTTTCAGGAGTAATATTACCTTGCTTACTTACAACTAGCAGTAGTTCCAACTGCTGCTGGAGCAACAGTGATAACACTGAGACTACCTCCGAAAATTTTGACACGTTCAATGTCATGACTAAGGTATGCATAACTTCAAAAGTATTGGCTGTTTTCAAGCTAGTTCCAGAAGCTACAAACAGTACCATATCATGCTTGGTGAAGTATCCTACTAGCTGCGAAGATGAAAAAACAAGATATTACGCCGTGCTATATCAGTGCGTAAGCATAGCCCATTGTAGAAATGGCATCTACTCTAATAGTGATATTTTTAATACAACCTTTAGCGGCAAACAGCCAATTCTTAACTCTAAGCTTTGTAGCTCGGCGATCTGAGGTAAAGCCTGCATAGATTTTAACGATAGCTATCAGCAAACCCTAGTTATCTAAAGTCAGTTATCTGAGTATTTTCCAATATTTTGACGATAAAAAAGTAGTAATATTTGGGATACAAACACTACAAAAAGTGTGTTAAGAATTACAAACTAGCTTATATACAGCTAGTTGGGTATTGACCATTAGGCATGGAGAAGATGATAAACGAGTGGACTTAATATCAGGTGATTATAAGGCTTTCACGTTAAGTTAACACCAATGCCCTGCTTTCCGCCTGCCTCTTCACAAAGGACGCAACTGCACCCGCCGTTCGCCATAATGTAATAGCCTTTCTATAGTTACGAGCCGATTTTCCCAAACTTTGACTTGATAGGAATTCGACTTAATTTCTTGGCTCATCAATACCCGAAATTGAGACTGGAAGCGGGTTAGAGATGCTCTTGCTACGAGTAACTTACTAGTAGAAGGTGAAGCGGCAAGCTGATTTAAAGCACTGCGTAAAACTTCTGCCTGGTTGTTAAAATCTGAAATTTTCTGAGATGGCCTTTGTCGTTGGTCATTTTGGAAAACGAATTTCCATTCCCGTTGTAGCGCAGTATAACGAATGGCGGCAGTTTGAAAAGGCTGGCGGTGAGGAATCGGTTCACTTGTTGTGGATTGAATCCTACCTTGGGTGCTACTAAAGATTTTTTGGAGATCGTTGCTAAAATTTTCTGCGGCAAATAGTGCATAACCACTAACTGGCAAGTCCCTTACCAACTGGAGTTGATCGAATGCCCCAATTGTTGGCAAAGAAAGTAAGCGAATTCCCGGCACTAATAAGGTAGCTCCCAATTGTTTAGAGGCAATCCAGGGTTGGGCCAGTCTTTGAAACCGAGAAGTATCCAGAGCATAAGTCATGGGAACAATTAAATCGACATCCCCCTGCCTTGCCCAAGTTTCCCAATTTTGTTGAATTTTCTGAATCCGTTCTAGTTCCGGCAAAGGAAATACTGCAACCGACAAAATCAAATTCGGTTGCTTTTGTCGCAATTGCTGTGATACTTGGGCAACAAAGCTATCAACTTGCTCGGTGCGAAATTTTGTCCATTTTCGCCACAAATCTGCTTGGCTAGGAGAGATATTCACTGGATCTACACCAGTAAGTTTCTGAAATTGCGCTCTTGCAGCTTTCCCATAGCCATAAGTTCGACCTGCTGATGGGTCTTGGAAAGGATAGCGAATGTAGTCTAGTTGTAGACCATCTACGTTATATTTAGTAACAATTTCCTCATACAGCTTGAGCAAGTATTGCCGCACTTCGGGGTTGGCTGGATCGAAGAATGGCTTGCCCTGGCCAACGGGAATCATGTTGCCCAGGTTATCGTAGTTTGCCCAATCAGGATGAGCCGCCAGTACTGGCCCTGGATAATTAGGATTAAGGTTAAGAATTTCATTATGACGTTGATTGCCAGCAGCAAAAGTCCACACCCAAGCGTGTAATTCCATGTCTCGCTCATGGGCTAGTTTCACCGCTTCTTCCAGTGGGTTCCACCCACGAATTAATGGGTTTTGCTCTTTTGCGACTTGGCTGGGATAAATTGTATAGCCAGCGTTAACAGTTTCAAAAAAGACAGTATTAATCCCGGCTTGAGCGAGGCGATCAAAAATCTGTGCCAGTCCTGCCTTACTACCAGCGCGAACAATCGTCCCCCGATCTAACCAAACTGCGCGAATTTCTGGTTGAGCTAGTTTCCGATCGACAGGAAATTGCTGCCACAAAGTCGTTTTAGCGAGCAGCCACTGCTGACGAGCCAAAGCATAGTTTTTTTGAGCAATCAATTGGGGTAAATTTTTGGCAATTAGCCTTGCTTGTGCTAAAGCTTGGTCTTTACTTATGGCTAGCGCCCCCAGTTTGGTTGAGGCTAATTGTATTGGCTGTTCTTTGACAGACTGGGGAGTGTTTAAATGCCTATTAAACTGTTTTTCCCCAGATATTGTTTCGCCAACATTAGCTGCATCAGCTAATACCGCTAAATGAGCGCTTTCCACTCGACCAATCAGATTTTCTAGCTCTTGCTGGAGAGCGATCGCTTGGTTGCGATCAATCGGCTCATTGGAGTTGGGTGCAACATCCAAACGTACCGCTTGTTCTAATTGGTCAATAGCCTCCTGAGAACTTGGGGGTTTGACTACAGGCAGCGGTTTAGGTATGGGAGCAGCCGCAGTTTTACCAGGAGATGAGAGAGATGAACCGCCCCTCTGCCCCTCTGCCCCTCTGCTCCTCTGCTCCCCTACCCCTCTGCCCCCCTGAGCTGAGGGCACAGCCGCCACAGTCGTAGAGCAGCTTTGAGAACCTCCCGCTATTTTTTTGGTACGATTTGATGGCGCTAGTGCTGTCAAATAGCGATTGAGAGTAGTTTTTAACCAGGCATTATCTAACTCGGCTGCTGAGGCTGTGTCTGTTCCCCAGCGCCAGCCCAAAAAGGTGGAACGCTCAGTTGTCACTACTGCGGCCGGATTATCTTTGGAATTCCAAACAGCAGGAGATTCAGCACTCATATTGTTAGGAATCACAACACCGCCACGCACTTTCCCGAAGAGTCCAGTTTGATTTGCCCATTCTGGGATCTTGGTTTTTGCAGCTTGAATCTGTTCTGTATCATTAAGGCTGAATCCCCAATAACCTCCCAAGAGCGATCGCAATAATTGCCGTACTCCTGGGGATGACAAACTACCTACAGGTCCACTAGCAATCAAACGCCCTCCCTTACTCATCCATTCTTCTAGGGCGATCGCTTGAGTTGGTGTTAATGTCTCGACGTTTGGCAAAAATAATACCCGGCGATCGCCCCAATCTGCCCCATTCTTGACATCATTTAGGGAAATTACACAATATTTCACCCCTATTGTCTGTAAGCGATCGCTTATCCCTTTCCATTGATTTGCATTTTCTTGTCCATACACTACGCTCAATACGGGTTCTTCAGTCGCTGCCGTTACTGGTAAAATACTCAAAAAATTTAAAACTACAATTTCACAACTTAAAATAAATAATCTTCTAGCTTTTTTAATTTTTAAACTTATATCTTTTTGGTTTTCCTTATACTTCACCAGCAGTGACTCCTCATTTCATTATTAATTTAGTTATTAGTCAGAATTCATTAGTACACAATATAGGACTCTAGCTTTATCCTAGTAAGTTTACTGATATTCTCACTCGGATTAAGCAAAGCTAATCTTTGGCTTTTCAAAAATCAAGTAGATTTCTATAAGCTTTTCGTAGAAGTAGTTAGTAAATGACTTTCATCAATCTAGCCTATCAAAAGGACTAAAAAATGCCAAGATGGATACTCAAATTACCCAGGCGATTCTATAGAAATTCTTAGCTATTACATTGTGAATTTCATTCCATTGGTGACTAGCTTTTTAGAAAGTTTTGTGTTTACCAATTCCAATAGGCTTTTGGGCAATTGCAGAGAGTTTTCACTTAAACCTAAAAGAAAAAATGCCACTCTTATTCTAATTATCTGTTTTTCAGAGTTTTGTGAGTTAAAAAAGTAATACTAGCGCATCTTAAAGCCCTCACCCTAAATCCCTCTCCCAAGCTTGGAAGAGGGACTTTGAAATTAGCTCGGCTCCACTTCTCACAATTTGGGGAGAAGGGGTTGCGCATGAAGGCAAATTTTGTATTTGTGCAATAAGTCTAAAAGGATGTTTTAAAAGTCCTCTTGTTGGTAGTAAAAGGTTTTAGATCCCCTAAATTCCCCGACAAATTGGGGGGCTTTAATTCCGGTTACCCCCTTTTTAAGGCAGGGCTGTTTCATTCCCCAAAGAGCTTTAAAAATCAAGGTTTCTAGCAATTAAAAATTAGTTATTTTGTTACTAGCGTGCCGATGAAACCAACTATTTTACTGATATTTCAGTGCTTAAATATTCATCTCTTCGTCACGCTTACTTACAATTTTCTTGCTAACCATCTTGACAAATCCTGTTTGAAATGGAATGAATCAGCCCTGCTTTTTAAGGGGGGTTAGGGGGGATCAATAAGTGCCTACAATTACAGCTAACTACTTTTCAAACAACCTCTAATTAGTATTCTTGACGAGCGCCAACATTAAACTAACAATAATTTCTCATGAGTTTGTCTAGAAACTTTTAGATAGGGAGAAGACAATAATTTCAGTATTCGCAATTATAACCACCCAAATGTAAAAGTCAATCCAGTTCAGATAAGCTCAATATCAAGATGTAGAAACGCATTTTATCATATCTAAAAAGACAAATTTTCTGCTTAAATAATACAGGTTTTAATTAAATCTTCAACTCCTCCTACTGGTAAAATTTTTGTCTCCAATTTACAGGCTAGTTCTTCAATACTCATATCATCTAAAAATATTAATACACCATGTTTAAGCATTACATTTGGCAGTAAAATTCCGTCTCCCAAATCTTGCCCTTGTAAATTCAACAGCAAATCATGACCCGTTAGTAATCCCGTGACAGTGATACTCTGTCCCCAATAATCACTACATAAAGCACGCATATTTACTTTTAATCCTTCAACAGAATTTAACCGTTTCAAGATAGGTTCAAAGGCTTTTTCTACTGCGTTGCCTACTATCCAAGTTAATGTCCTCTGAGGATAGACTTTTGGCGGTAGTAATTCTGTTGCCGCGGCTGCAAATTGCTTGATAAACAACTGAATTGAACCAACACCATTATCAATTTGGGGATACTCTTCATATTCAGATTCGCTCGGTAATTCTTCACCAGCAATCAAAAACCACTCATCAGCTAACCAAGCGACGTTAGAGGAAAACTTTTGGCGAAATTGTTGCGAGAGTATTCGCACTTGAGAAATTACTTCTTTCGCTTTTTCTCTGGTTACGGGTATGAGTTCGTCTTCTGGAGGACGAAACCTTGTCAATCCGACTGGCACAACTGCCACCGATGCCACAGTAGGCACTTCACCAGTATGAAAAGATGCTAAGTTTTTTAGGGTTTGCTCCAGGTGTTCGCCATCATTTATACCAGGACAAACAACTACTTGAGCATGAATTTGTAGCCGTCTTTCTTGAAACCACTTGAGTTGTTGCAAGATTTGTCCCGCACGGGGATTTTTCAAGAGTCTAATTCTAACTTCCGGCTCCGTAGCATGAACAGAAACATACAACGGAGATAAGCGCATTTGTTCAATCCGCTGCCATTCTCTTTCTGGCAAATTGGTCAGGGTAAGATAAGAGCCGTACAAAAAGCTTAAGCGGTAATCGTCGTCTTTAAAGTACAAGCTAGTGCGCTTTCCTGGCGGCTGTTGGTCGATAAAGCAAAATGGACAGCGGTTATTACACTGAATCAAGCCATCAAATAGGGCAGTTTCAAATTCTAGCCCCAAGTCTTGGTCGTAATCTTTTTCGATTTCCAGGCTATGAGTTTTACCAGCAGCGTCTAAAACTTCTAATTCCAAGACTTCATCAGCACACAAAAACTGATAATCAATTAAGTCGCGGGGACGTGTACCATTGATTGCAACGATCGCATCCCCAGCTTCAAAACCAATCTCTGCGGCTATTGAGTCTGGAAGAACCTTGGTAATTCGGGCAGGATGAATGGTAGTCATGGTGCATAGGGCGTTGGGCAAAACAGTGCTGAGTGCTGAGTGCTGAGTGCTGAGTAGAGAATCTCACTTCTTTACTCAGAACTCAGCACTCATAACTGGGAACTATTGAGGGGTATTGGGCATTATAGCGTCTCTCAGTTGAGTCTAATACAGACCTAACCCCCAGCGCTTTCCCTAATAGTGTTGGGGAGTAAAATTCAAAGCCTCTCTCCTACAAGAAAAGAGGAATAGAAGTGAGGTTAGGTTGTATTACATACAAACGAGCGCTCGCTATAGTCATTTGCTTTGGACAAAGGACAAATGACAAATGACTAATTACTATTATCCTTTCCAACCTGCTGCGATCGCTAGTAAGATCGCACTACCAAATGCTAATCTATACCATACGAAAATCAAAGTGTTTTTGGTTGCTAAGTATTTGATCAAGAATGCAATTGATAGGTAGGAAAAAATAAAGGTTGAAATAATTCCTATAATTAACAGTCCAACAATGTTATCTGGCAACTGGTGGTCTTGAAACAACTTGAAGATTTTCAGGCTTTTATACAGCGTCGCAATGGTAAGAGTTGGAAACCCTAACAAAAATGAGAATTTCGCTGCTGTATCGCGTTCTAATCCCAAAAATAAGGCTGTCGTTAACGTCGAGCCAGAACGAGAAACACCCGGAATCAAAGCAAGTGTTTGTCCCAATCCAACCAAAATACCATCCCGAATCTGCAATGACTCAAAACCGCGCTTACGAGTGCCAATTTTTTCTGCTAGAGCTAGTAAAAGTGCCATAATAATTGACATGATGCCAATAATTAATGCACTCTCAGGTAAAATATCTTTTAAAAGGAAGCCAAAAATTAAAGCAGGCAGTGTTCCGACTGCAATACCAACAAGAATCTTCCATTCTTCGCGTTCCCAGTCTTTGGCTTTTAGTGCTTCGATTCCACCTTTGACAATACTATAAATCAGCGACCAAAAATACCCCACAATTGCTATAACACTGCCAAATTGAATTGCGTCAACAAAATCTTTAGAACCTAGTTCTTTCCAACCAAATAGCTTTGTCACAATCAGAAGGTGTGCGGTGCTACTGATTGGCAAAAACTCTGTAATACCTTGAACAATACCTAAAATAAAAGCTTGAATAAACTCCATATACAATTAATACCTTTTTCGTGTTATAGAGATCGTGATGAACATTTTTTAGCTGATGATGTTGCTTTATATACTCTCTATTGCACCCAATCTTGTAGAAAACTCAATTTTACCGATCAAAAACATCATCGAAGACGCTGACTATGTTCTTACACCCACCTCAATAAGTCAACGCAATTTGAAAAATTCATTAAATTTTAATATTTAGCAGACTTATAGCAGCTGACTTTCCACCTTTCTGTAGTCCCTCATTTACAAGGAACTACAAAGGAGTTCTGTACATAGTGGAACTTTAATGGATTCGTCTGGCGCAGAATGTTTTGTTTGGTTTGCACCAGCGCTAGTGGAAATTTCAGTATAATTACAATGCCCCAGGGGGGGATTTGAAAATGTGATATCTTAAATAAAATAAAGTTTAGTAACAAATATTAAAAACTTTGATTAATAATACACTGTCTTCCTACAGCGCTTCTACCCCTTCTATTGATACCAAGTTGGATTTAGCTGATACTGGCCTGAAGAGTATTCAGCAATTGGAATCTACACTCTCCCTTTCTCCCTCTTTACCCTTATCTACTTATGTCCGACAAACTTGGTTAGTGTTTGCGGCGGCGGTGTTTTTAGTAACAGTCCCAGTATTTGTAGAAGCGCCAATAGTGCGATCGCTACCAATTCTGAGTTTAGCGCTGACAGGATTTTGGGTATGGCTAAGTTTTGCCTTAATGTCACGCCCTGCAACTTACGTCTGGGGGGATTTGCTTTTAGGGTTTAGCTGGAGTTGGTTAGCAGGAGCGATTTACTGGGGCTGGTTACGTTGGGAACCTTTATGGCATCTGCCTGTGGAATTTATCGGCTTACCGTTTGCTTGCTGGTGTCTGGCAAAGAATTGGGGCAAGGTAGGTAACTGGTTTTATTTAGGTTCTTTACTCGGTACAGTTTTAACAGATGTATATTTTTATATAGTAGATTTGATGCCCTATTGGCGGCAAATCATGAGAGTAGATGCAGATGTAGTACCACAAATTTTACAAAATGCTCTCATACAAGTACAAGCACCTTGGGGGCAAACTTGGGCGATACTTCTCGCCGTAGTGCTATTAACAGTAGGAATTTCAGCTTTAGGTCGAAATCAAAGACACTGGTATGCCTTTGGTGGCGCAGTTTTAAGCACAATTTTGGTAGATAGCCTATTTTTGTTAGCTGCGATCGCAGCGTGAAGAAGATAGGAGACACTATATGTTGCAATGAGCGTGTGGGCTTCTCTTACTGAAACTTTTCCCAGCCCAATCTACGGCACATCAAAAATGATGCTGTAGATGATTAATTAGTTAAGAAATATTACATAAAATCGATCGGCATCAAGTCTTTTTTGGCAAGGTTTTCGATCTTAGACATCGTGCAGTTTTGTGTCTGCTTTAGAGGTAGAATCAGCCACCCCAAAAAGATTTCGTCAAGCAGAGAATGCTGCTGGAATCGTCGATGTAAGGCTATTGCAGCCATGCAGGCACTCTTTCCACCATGAAAATTTGTGGCAAAAGTATAGTCAAACCCAGTAACGGTAAATATTGTGGATATTAATACGCTGTATATTAGTTTCTGATGACTGCTGTGTTGACTAAGCTATCAGCTTTTGTCCTTTGTCCTTTGTCAGTTGTCCTTTGTCCTTTGTCAGTTGTCCTTTACAAATGACCAATGACCAATGACTAATGACTAATGACTAATAACTGTTGTTAGCTTAAAACTTTTATTTCTGTTTGATGGAAAGAGGTAGAAAAATCGTGAAAGGATTGGCGCGTTTATTAACAGTGTTTAGCTTGTTACTTAGTTGCTGGGGATGGTTGGGAACAACTCAGATAGCCCAAGCTGCTAGTTTCAACAGTTTTGCTTTTCCCCAAGTCCCAGTTCTGGCAATTGAGCGGCAAAATAGCGCAGACAGGAAGCTAGCAACGGAATTTGGTAAAAAAATTGATTTGAATAATACCAACGTCCGAGCTTTTCAACAATATCCAGGCCTTTATCCCACCCTTGCGAAGCTCATCATCAAAAATGCTCCCTACCAAAGCGTAGATGATGTATTGAATATTGGAGGATTGAGCGATCGCCAAAAACAAACCCTGCAAGCTAACTTCGATCACTTCACCGTGACAGAACCAGAATCTGCCTTCATCGAGGGAGACGATCGGTTTAACAACGGTATCTACAGATAACTAAATTGCAGTTAATGTAGCAAATAGCAGCCCACTCCTGATTCTAGGGAGTGGCAGATGATATGAGTTATGAGTTATGAGTTAGGAGTTATGAGTTATGAGTTAAAAATTCAAAACTCCTCACTTCTAACTCCTCACTCCTCACTTCTAACTCCTAACTTCTCCATATACCTTGTCTCAGATAGATATTCCCAGCCAATTTGATGTTTTAGTAGTCGGCGCTGGTGCCGCTGGACTATACACAGCTCTGTGTCTGCCAGAATCCTTGCGAGTCGGTTTGATTACCAAAGAAACCGTTGCATTATCCGCCAGCGATTGGGCACAAGGTGGTATTGCCGCAGCGATCGCCCCAGAAGATTCTCCCACGCTGCACATTGAAGATACGATCCAGGCGGGTGCAGGTTTATGCGATCGCACCGCTGTCGAATTTCTCGCCCAACACGCGCCTAGCTGTATTCAATCCCTAGTTAACTTGGGAGTAGCTTTTGACCGTCATGGTCAAGCCTTAGCTTTAACTTTGGAAGCCGCCCATTCTCGCCGCCGTGTTCTCCATGCTGCGGATACTACAGGGAGGGAAGTTACTACCACCCTCACCGCCCAAGTATTACGTCGCCAAAATATTCAAGTTATTCAGCAAGCTTTGGCTTTAAATTTGTGGATTGAACCTGAAACTGGTTGCTGTCAGGGAATTAGCCTGTTTTATCAAGGAAAAATCACCTGGCTAAGAGCTGGTGCTGTGGTATTGGCAACTGGCGGTGGCGGTCAGGTATTTGCCCAAACCACTAATCCAGGTGTGAGTACAGGTGATGGAGTAGCGATCGCAGCTAGGGCTGGAGCTATCCTCCGCGATTTAGAATTTGTCCAATTTCACCCCACTGCCCTCACTAAACCTGGTGCTGATCGCTTCTTGATCAGCGAAGCTGTACGCGGCGAGGGGGCACATCTCATCGATAATGAAGGACGACGTTTTGCCTTTGACTACCACCCTGCGGGTGAACTTGCACCTAGAGATGTGGTCAGTAGAGCAATTTTTAGCCATTTACAACGTACCGCCCTTGATTTGGCTACTGCTCATGTCTGGTTGGATATGCGCCCCATTCCCGCCGACAAGATTCGTCACCGCTTTCCCAATATCATCAAAGTTTGTCAGCATTGGGGCGTTGATGTCTTCCACGAACCAATTCCTGTAGCGCCAGCCGCCCATTATTGGATGGGTGGAATTGTTGCGGATCTAATGAATCGCACGAATATCCCCGGTTTATACGCAGTGGGTGAAACCGCTAGTACTGGAGTGCATGGGGCCAATCGCCTTGCCAGTAATTCCCTGTTGGAATGTATTGTGTTTGGGGCCCAGATGGCTAATATTAAGTTAGAAAATATTGGGCTGTCCTCAGAAACACCAGTGCTGCCGTCACGGAAATTTTGTCTTGATGCTAGTGAGTGGCACATCCAACAAGCACAGCTAGAAACACTCAGGGAGAAGTTACCGCGTCTAGTGTGGGAAAGTGCTGGTATTTGCCGGGAGCAATCAAGGCTGGAAAGTGCGATCGCTACTATTGAATCTTGGCAACAAGATTTCGCTGCCTTGCCTTTAACTCAATTTTTGCTTGCTTTACGTCCAGTAGAACCCGCTAGTTTTGACCTACCAGATGTTGAACGGCAATTGGGACTTTGGGCAGAAACCCGCAATTTATTAGATGTAGCTGATTTAATTCTCAAAAGTGCTGCTTTTAGAACCGAAAGCCGAGGCGGACACTTCCGTTTAGATTATCCTCAACCAGACTCAAATTGGCAAGTTCACACACTTATACAAACAAATCATTGGTGGAAATCTCCACTCTTGTCTTAAATCAACTACCTTAAAGAGCCTGACGGTTTTCGCAACCCTAACCACAACATCTTGCAATGAGCCGCCAAGTAAAAAATGTGGTGTCCAAGACGGTAGCTATCTCATCGTGCTGCTCTACCACAATCTAAAATCTAAAATTGCCATCAGCGTGTGCCGCTACCATTATGACTGTCGGGACCACCATAATTTGGTGGAATGTATATGTCTTTTAAATTTTGAGAATTGACCTCGTGGGCGATTAAGGTGTTACTACTAGGACCAAAAGAATTAGCACTTGCAGTACTGAATATACCTGTGCAAGCGGCAATTTTTGGGATCAGTATGTAAGCTCCTATGAGGAATATCATAAACTTTGTGATTCGAAAGTTAGTCTTCATATATTTAAGTAAATTTACTAATTTTTTCTTTCAAAAGGTATTTTTATTTTCTACCGTATATTTACTGAATTTTTTAAAAAAGTATTTTAATTTTATGAAATTATTGCTGGTAGTGTACAAATCATTATGGTATCTGCTTGTTTATTAACCTTCATTTGCCGATATTAAATAGTCTTTATACTTAAGTGGTATTCTTAATAAACGCTTTTTACATCAGTCTCAGGTTAGATATGTCAATGATTTACTGTGAGCATTTTGCTCAATTCACTCTTTATTAATAATATCTTAATGTTTCTAAGTATAAACACTATGTTTACTAAATCAGTAGTTCACAAAAATGTAAGATAATACTTATTTAATTGTATAGTTTAGACTTGATGATTAAAGGTCTGTAAAGATACAACAACATATTTATCGTGTTATAAGGATTTTTAAAACTATTAAACAGCGTAATAAGCGAATAAGTACAAGTATAATTTTTAGCGTAATTTAAATTACGCTAAAAATTATTTTTCTAATTATTTCTGATCGCTAATTGCTTGATGACATCAGTTATGAAGTTTAGTCTTTAAGCCAAAAATCCTTGCTGGGTAAATATCTTGGCTAAAAATTTTCCTTGCAGTATATAAGCAATATTTTTCAAAATAGTGCCTTAGACATGTCTCTGGTCTAAATTCCTAATTTGAAGGTAAAAATTGTAACTTTAGTGAAAAAAACTGGAGACTTGACTATTAACTAATTAAGCAAACTCGTAGCGATTTTTACCCAGGCGCTTGGCACGGTACATTGCTGTATCAGCTTGTTTCATCAAAGTTTCACTGTCTTGACTGTTATATGGGTAAACACTAATGCCAATACTCGCAGAGACTCGGATTGTATAGCCGTCCAAAACAATTGGCTTGGTAATACTGCTTAAAATTTTTTCAGCGACTTTAGCAGCTATTTGGACATTAGGTATTGCGCGTAAAATCACAGTAAATTCATCGCCACCCAAACGAGAAACTGTATCACTAGCGCGTAGAGAGTTGCTGAGTCTTCCAGCAATAGTCATTAGCAAGCGATCGCCCGTCTCGTGTCCCAAAGTATCATTGACTTGCTTAAAGCCATCTAGATCGATAAACAGTAGTCCCAGCAACAAGTTATTGTGTTGCGCCCAATGTAAAGACTCGTAAAGTTGTTCGGCAAAAAATTTGCGATTGGATAAACCGGTGAGGGGGTCATGATACGCTAAATAACGTAAGTGGTCTTCTTTGAGTTTTAATTCATTGTTAGAGCGGGATAGTTCATTAGCAGTACGCTTAAGCTGTTCTTCCATCAGCTTGCGCTGAGTAATATCTCGGATGACACCAACTAAAAAGAAATTGCCAGCTGAGTCTTTGTGGAGCGATCGCTTAGTGGCAATTTGATGAGTCTGTCCATCAGCATTTGTAAATTCTTCTTCATGTTCTTGGGGTTGCTGAGTCCGAAAAACAAGATCGTCCTGTTGTCGAAATACATCAGCTTCATGTTTTGGGAAAAAGTCATAGTCTGACTTTTCAATTAATAACTTATTTGGATAACCGATAAATCGACAATACGCCTCATTTAAAACAATCCACTGGTGTTGTTCATTTTTCACAAAAATTGGATCGGGGATCGTGTTGATAACGTGATTCAAAAATTCTTTGGAACGTTTCCACTCTTCCTGCATGTGAGCAATATGACTAGTCATCCAAATAGCTGAAGTCCCAAAGCAAACCAGTGAGGGAATGAGTGGTATCCACCAACCGTACAAGAAAGCAAGGTATGCACTCACGGTCAATACAAAGCAAGAAACTAGTATACAGAAGAGACTCCTAGTTGCGTGTCGTATCCGCCATATCGTTACAGCTCCCAGATAAGACCAAACAAAAGCCCACAAGTATTCCACCCAGTCAGGCCAAACTTTGAGTAATGGTCTTCCATCAACAGCAGCAGAGATTAACTCACTAATAAAATAAGCCTGCAATTGAATACCAGGTATAGGCTTTGCCGTACTCATAACACTGCTGGAGTAGGGAATAAATACAAAATCTGGAAGACTCGGTGCAGTGGAGCCAATAAGTATAATCCGATCTTTGATTAAATTTGCTTTGACTTTATCTGCCAGTACATCTCTTATCGAGACCTGGCGAAAACTACAAAATTCTCCAGAGGAACTTTGACATTTGGGTTTAGGAAAATTGCTCAAAATTTGGTAGCCTCTATCATCAGCTCCCACATAAGCACCATCATTAGCTTCAAAACGAGTAAATGCTGCCTTACCCAATTGCAAATACTCAGGGTTGCTTTTGGCTTTGGTAGGAGTAATTCCTTTTGATTTTAAATACAATAAAGCCAACTTCAGGGCAAAACTTTCGTGTACTTCACTTTTAACGTGCCAATACAACAAACTGCGACGCACTTTACCATCAAGATCGTACAGCACGTTATTAAAGCCCACTTGATCCCGATCTAGTCCCAGTGGAGGCGAAACACTAAAGTTTTTGTTTTTGTCATTTGCTAGTAGTTCAATACCAATTAAGTTGGTTGTTGACTTATAAGCATTACGTAGTTCTTGATTACCAGGCTCTACTGGTAAATTTCTGTAGATATCTAAGCCAATTGCACGGGGTTTGTGGACATTTAATTTTTGCAACAACTGGGCAATCTTCGCATCTGGAATTGGCCACGAACGTACTTCGTTTAAATAAGCCTCATCAATCACTACGATCGTAATCCGGTCTTCTGGCGGTTCATTTGGACGTAAACGAAAAAATTGATCCAAAGCCGCCAACTCCAAAGATTGCAATAATCCAATGGAGTGCAAAAGCAGGACGCAGACTGCAACGCTGGCCGCAGTAATCAATTCTCTGTGTCCTCGACTAAGCGATTGTTTCAGTCCAAAGGTTAACTTCACAAAACGCTTGCCTAGCTGCTGATTCATTCCCATTACCTAGTAGGCAGAAATATTCTCTATTACCTATAGCTATTAACTATCGGACTAACATAGCTCAAGTAGGAGCTAAATAGAGTTTCTAAAAATTTTTTCAACTCAGCAAGGTTCTTTAAGACACTGTGGTATTTGTGATGTATTACCATATATTGAGGTCAATTATCTGACTAAAAGGCAATTGGTACCCTTGTAGCTATCAGCACAGATTAATAAATATTGTTGAAAGTGAGTTCAGTAAATTTAACTCTCAAAGCATTCTCTATTAGAGCCTACTCAATTAAACTCACATTTGCGATCAATTAAGTATTTTACGGAGAATTACGTTAACCTTCAACAGCCACACCTCTCGGTTTGAGCCTGACATGATTACATCCCAAAGTGGCTCTCAAGTGTTATAAAAATAAATTAAAATATACATTTCTAAAAATAAATGTACTTAGCCAATTTCCTTGAGCTTAAGTATTTGTAGATAAAAGCCGCAGGAAAATCAGTAATTGGGTATTGAATAAGACCTATTATCTGTTAGCAAAAACAAAAAAGCCAACTGGAAACAGATTTTACTGTATTCATCCAGTTGACTATGGGGTGTGAACTACTGAAGGTCAATTTACTTGAAATACTTGAAGTTCCTAGGCCCTGTGTAACCAGAAACTTTCGCTAATTCCTCTAAGTTTTGGACTCCGCTATAGCTTTTACCATTAACGATCCAAGTGGGGAAACCTTCAATTTTTGCAGCTTTACAGAGTTCTGGTTGAGCTTTGAGTCCATCGGGGGCGCACTCTACCTTAATACCATTATTGATTATTTCCTCAGCTTCTTTACCAAAAAGCAGCTTTTGTTCATGACAGTGAGGACACCAATAAGCACTGTATTCCTTTGCACCTACCTTTGCCAGATGGCTTGCTAAGGCTATTTCTGCCTCACCAGAAGTAGTGGTAACTTCCCAACCGAACGCTGGGTTGGGGTTTTCCTTAGGAGTAAAGGTAATTTTAGTGGGTTGTCCAGGAGTTCCAGGTGTCACATCTGATTGATTCACGCCAGCATAGACGCCTAAAGTACCAATCAGCGTTACCATCCCAACAATCAGGGCGGTAAACAAGATTTGTCCAATATCCTCCCAAGTCCGACCGATAATCGTTAGTATCAAAAGACTCACAGAGAACAAAGCTGAACCGATACAGTAAAGACAAATAGCTTTGATTTGAGATGTCAACACATACATTAAGTAGCCGCTAAAGACAGACATAGCGATCGCACCTACCAGCAGCAACCACCACGTCCAATTTTCCAATTGTTTGCGGTTATTGTTTTCCTTTGAGTTGAATACCAAGGGAGCTAAAGCCAATATCACCATACTGGTGTATGCCAAAAACCCAAACAAAGCTAATGGCTGTCCAAAAACCGTTGCCCAAGGACTGGAAAGCACATCATTACAGCCCTTAGCACCAGCCTGTGCGACACAAGCGGCACTGCCTCCGGTTAACTTTTCTATAGTGAGATAACCTGTTATCAAGGCACCACATCCAGCGATCGCGGCAATCAATGGACGTGACCATTTATGAATCCAAGGAGTAGAACGACGGCGAATCATAAATTGTTATTGGTTAATGGGCATTGGGGAGGCAGTACGGTCTTCTCCCAAGGGGAGACGCCAAGGGCGATAGCGCAGCGTTAGCGAGCCTGCGAGCGTCTGGGGTCTCCTCAAGTGGAGCAACTGCTGTCATTGGGCATTGGACATTGGGCATTATAATTATTTCTTCCCATGCCCCATTCCCCAATTAAGAATGTAACTTCACTTGTTCTGCTAATTTGCTTTCACCTTTGGAGTTCCAATTGCGACGGGCAGCTTCTACGAATTGACTGACGCGAATTGGGTCAATTGGTTGTTCTATGCGTCCATGACGTTTTAGGGAACTGGAAACTATGACACCATCTGCTGCTTGCATCAATGTATCAATATTTTCCCAATTAGCCCCACTCCCGATGAACACTGGTGTGCCATTTGCTGCGCCACAAGCTAGTTCCAAATCTTCTAAGTTAGGAGGACTACCAGTAGCCCAACCCGATAAAATCACTCCGTCTGCTAAACCCCTTTCAATGGTGTCTTTCACGGCGACTGTGAGATTTGGAGAACTCAAAGGACGGGCGTGTTTCACCAACACATCGGCCAGGATTTTAACATCACAGCCCAATTCCCGTCGATAGCGGAGTAGTTGATGGGCTTCTCCCTCAATTAATCCTTGGTCAGTTGCCATCACGCCTGTGAGGACGTTAACGCGGATAAATTGTGCCTGCACACAGCTAGCGATCGCTATTGCACTTTTGGCATCGTTTCGCAAAACATTTAACCCTACAGGCAAAGTTACCAAATTCTGTATCCGCTGCACCACAATGGTCATGGCACTCACAACCACCGGATCAACTTGGTTTTTGGTAAACGGCGCGTCGAAAAAATTCTCGACAATCAGACCGTCAACTCCTCCACTTGCTAAGGCTGCTGCTTCTTGTTCGGCACGGTCAATCACCGCTTTTAGGCTACCTCCCCAACGGGGTGAGGTAGGCAGTGGTAGCAGGTGAACTACGCCAATAATTGGTGAGCGAGTTTTAAATATCTGATATAAGTCCACGTCTTTAATCCGCCTCGCACAGTCCAGAGTCCAGAATTTTTTGACTATTGAACGCCAGTTCAACACCACTCCCCTGAAGGTCGGGAACCTCTATATAAGGGTGGTTCTTCAACGGGGAAAATCCCGCACGTGACTGGCCCCTCTTGACCCTTGACTCTTGACTTTTCATTAACTAGTCAAATGTGTTTTATGATAGTCGGTTTATTGCCTCTTTCCTCAGATGGAAATTGGCGTCAAACCTCCCATAAGATATGTTAAGATAAAACCTGGCTACAAGAGGAGTTTGCCACTCACTAGACGCAAGGCAGCTTTCCGTGGTTTAGGCGTCTTGTCCGCGCACTGTCGTAGGACTTGCCAATCGCCAGGGTAGCATTACTGCTTTATAGGCGTAGTCGCTTTCGTCGATTTCCCTGAGGGTAGCGACTTCTCACAACAAGCCCTTTGGGCGGCTTCCCGATGGGTAGGTTAACAACGCACACGCTATGGTAATGTAAAATACCAATAGGCTAATTGTTAAAAAACATTACAAGTGTCAAATGTACCCAAAGACACTTCAATTTACCCTGGGGAACAGATTGATAAAAATATCATAACATGACCTCTATTTTTATTATTGATAGGGTCATAGCTCTACGGGCAGTTGCTGACAGTGAGAATCTGCCATCGTACTGTTATTAGAAGGATAGCGATCAGAAAAAAGCGAAATTAGCGCCAGAATGTTGACTACAAGAAAAAAAATGAAGATATTTTCAAAATATGGGTGACAAGCCAACAATTGCCATTTCTCACCTGGGCTGCGAGAAAAATCGAATTGATACAGAACACATGCTGGGAATGCTGGTAGAAGCAGGCTACGGTGTAGATACAAATGAAGAATTAGCAGATTACGTTATTGTTAATACTTGTAGTTTTATTGAAGCGGCCCGGCAAGAATCTGTCAGAACTTTGGTAGAACTGGCAGAGGCAAATAAAAAGATCGTAATTACTGGCTGTATGGCGCAACACTTCCAAGAACAACTTTTGGAGGAGTTGCCTGAAGCAGTAGCCGTTGTGGGTACAGGCGATTATCACAAAATTGTAAATGTAATTGAGCGTGTTGAACTTGGCGAGCGGGTCAAACAGGTTAGTCTAGAGCCAACCTACATTGCCGACGAAACTACACCGCGCTATCGCACGACAACGGAGGGCGTTGCTTACCTCCGAGTTGCGGAAGGATGTGATTATCGTTGTGCATTTTGTATAATTCCTCATCTTCGAGGGAACCAGCGATCGCGTACTATTGAATCTATAGTCGCCGAAGCCGAGCAGTTAGTTAGACAAGGGGTAAAGGAAATTATTCTAATTTCCCAGATCACCACTAATTACGGTTTGGATATTTACGGTAAGCCAAAATTAGCCGAATTACTTCGCGCTTTGGGGAAAGTAGATATACCGTGGATCAGAATGCACTACGCTTATCCCACGGGACTGACCCCAGATGTGATAGCGGCCATCCAAGAAACACCCAACGTCCTGCCTTATCTGGATTTGCCCTTGCAGCATTCTCATCCAGAGATTCTCCGCGCCATGAACCGCCCTTGGCAAGGGCGCGTAAATGATGGGATTATAGATCGCATCAAAACGGCGCTACCAACAGCCGTATTGCGGACAACATTTATTGTTGGTTTCCCAGGAGAAACTGAAGAGCATTTTGAGCATCTATTAGAGTTTGTTCAACGGCATGAATTTGATCATGTTGGTGTCTTCACCTTTTCCTCTGAGGAAGGAACTCCAGCTTATGAGTTGCCAAATCAGTTGCCCCAATCAGTGATGGACGATCGCCGATACCAACTGATGGAACTCCAGCAACCGATTTCCCAAAAGAAAAATCAGCAGGAAGTAGGCAAAATCGTCGATGTCCTGATTGAGCAAGAAAATCCTGAAAGTGGTGAATTAATAGGTCGTTCAGGTAGATTTTCCCCAGAGGTTGATGGTCTGGTGTATGTCAAAGGCCAGGCAAAGTTAGGAACCATCGTGCCAATAGCGATTCACCACGCTGATACATACGACCTCTATGGTCAAGTAGTCAATAACTAAATTGTCCTTTGTCTTTTGTCCTTTGTCTTTTGTTAAATGACCCTTACAGATTCACCCTTATCCCAATATCAACGCTGCATTAATGGCAGTTTTCATGAGGGTTTACCTGAAGTTCGGGGACTCACTCGTGGGCATACCTTCTCCAAGAGTTGAGGCTTTGCTATCGCCCTTGGTGACTAAGTAGCCAATAACTAATGACTAATGACTAATGACTAAATGACTAATAACTAATGACTAAATGACTAATCCAAAAATCCTTACATAAAATTTAGGACGAATTAATGACTCTTTCATTCCAAGAATTAGGCATTTCCCAAGAACGTGTCGAACAACTAGAAAAAATCGGTTTTACCGAACCCACTAACATTCAAGTGCAAGCAATTCCTCAATTGCTGGCTGGTCGTGATGTGGTAGGTCAATCTCAAACTGGAACAGGCAAAACGGCAGCATTCTCACTGCCAATATTAGAGCGGTTAGATATTAATCAAAGAGCCGTACAAGCAATAGTTTTAACACCAACTCGTGAATTAGCAATGCAAGTTCACGATGCGATCGCGCAATTCATTGGCAATGAAGGATTGCGGGTGTTAGCAATCTACGGTGGTCAATCAATTGACCGTCAAATGTTACAACTCAAACGTGGCGTTCACATGGTCGTGGGTACTCCCGGACGGGTGATCGATTTGCTCGATCGCGGCTGTTTAAAGCTGGATCAAGTTAAGTGGTTTGTATTGGATGAAGCTGATGAAATGTTGAGCATGGGCTTTATTGATGATGTAATCAAAATCCTCTCTCAAGCGCCCGTAGAACGCCAAACAGCTTTATTTTCGGCAACAATGCCACCATCGATTCGGATGTTGGTGAATAAGTTCTTGCGATCGCCTGCAACTGTCACCGTTGAGCAGCCAAAAGCCGCTCCCAACAAGATTAATCAGGTAGCTTACTTGATCCCCCGCCATTGGACAAAAGCCAAAGCTTTACAGCCAATTCTGGAAATGGAAGATCCAGAAACAGCTTTAATCTTTGTTCGCACCAGACGCACCGCCGCAGAACTCACCAGTCAGTTACAAGGCGCTGGTCACAGTGTAGATGAATACCACGGTGACTTGTCACAACAAGCGCGGGAACGCTTATTAAGCCGATTCCGTAACCGTCAAGTGCGTTGGGTGGTAGCAACTGATATCGCAGCACGAGGCTTAGATGTCGATCAACTCTCTCATGTAATCAACTTCGACTTACCCGATAGCGTAGAAACTTACGTCCATCGCATTGGTCGTACTGGTCGTGCTGGTAAAGAAGGAACAGCAATTTCTTTAGTACAACCATTTGAGCGGCGCAAACAGCAAACATTTGAACGTCATAATCGCCAAAGTTGGCAATTGCTGTCGATTCCAACACGCGCCCAGATTGAAGCGCGGCACATCCTGAAATTGCAAGAACAGGTGCGGGAAGCTTTAACAGGTGAGCGTTTGGCTTCATTCTTGCCAATTGTCAGCGAATTGATTGAAGAATACGATGCTCAAGCGATCGCCGCCGCTGCATTACAAATCGCTTACGATCAAACTCGCCCCGCTTGGTTGAGTTCAGACGTAGAAATTCCCCAAGAGGAATCCTCCGCTCCCAAACCAAGACTCGGTAAACGTCGTGAATCTTCCAGCGATCGCCCCCGTACTGCGTGGAAATCAGATAGCAACAATGGTGAAGAAAGACATTCTTCTCCCAAGCCAAAACTGCGGACAAGTGGGCAGGATTCTTCTGCATCCCCTAGTAAAAAGATAGGTTCACCTACAGCTAGAGAATCAGCTTCTTAGTCAACAGTTAGAAGTTAATCAATTTTGGATTTTAGATTTTTTCTTCAATCCAAAATCCAAATATAAAATTGGAGAGTTGAGAGTTAAGAGTCAGGATTTTGACTTTGGCTCTTGACTTTTTGGCTTTTTGGGTAACTTTTTCTACCAGTTTGTAGGAAGATAAATTTAAAGATGCATTCTTCGTGGTCTTATGTTCACTATCCCAGACTTAGAGCAACTACAAGCAGAGCATCCAGAATGGCAGATGGAGCTAGTAGACGGAAATATATTTCTTATGGGGCCGTCAGATTATGAGTCAGAGGAAATAGGCATAGAGTTTGCGCGGCAACTGGCTAATTGGGTGCGCCCACAGAAGCTAGGACGGGTAACTGGTTCTAGCGCTGGTTTTATTTTACCTACCTTAGAAACTGAAAACGGGAAAGAAGCTGATAACGAAAAACGAAATCTCCGCGCTCCCGATGTGTCTTTTGTTCGTGCTGATAGATTGAAAACAAGCAAGCGCGACTTTGTAGAACTCGTACCTGACTTGATGGTAGAGATAAAATCTAAGTCAGACCGGATCAAACCACTCCTAGAAAAGATTCAGCTATTTTTACAACTCGGATCTACAGTTGGTATCCTGATTGATCCTGACAAATTAACGCTTACAGTTTATCGACTCAACCAAGAACCAATAGTTTTGCAGGATAACGATAAACTGACACTACCAGACTTATTACCAGGTTGGGAGCTAGTAGTGTCAGAAATTTGGCCTCCTGTGTTTGAGTAGTTCAAAAATACTACAGCCAAGGACGACTAACTAGTTCTAACTCTGCAACTTCATCGTCGCTCAATCTCCAGCCTAAAGCACCAGCATTCTGCCGTACTTGTTCGGCTGTCTTCACCCCAGCAATGGGAATAACATTCCCCTGAGCAATTAACCAGTTAAGAGCAACTTGGGCGGGGGTGCGATCGTATTTTTCCCCGAAGTTGCGTAGCAAAGATATAACTGAGGCAATTTTTTGCAGACCTTCTTTCTTAAATCGTGGGTCTATTTTTCTCGCACCAGTTGGGGTTTCAGTACTATCAATACTGTACTTACCTGTGAGTAATCCCTGAGCTAAAGGACTATAAGCCAAAATAGTCACACCCAGCTCACGGGCAGTTGCTAGAATACCCTTACTTTCAATTTGCCGAGTGAGTAAAGAATAGCGTACTTGGTTCACGGCTAAAGGCACTCCACGCGCCGCCAATATTTGATGCGCGTCTCGCATTTGCTCTGCTGAGTAATTACTTACACCAACTGCGGCAATTCTGCCCCGTTTCACTTCATCCGCTAAGGCATTCATCAAAGTTTCTTGGCTTAAAAAGAAGGCAAAAGGCCAATGCACTTGGTACAGGGCGATTCGCTCAAGTTGTAAACGTTTGAGGCTTGCTGTTAAAGCATCAGAGACGGATTGGGCTGTAAATCGCCACGGTACGGGGCCAAATTTTGTGGCGATTTGTACAGGTTGTTGCGTCTGTTGGAGAAATTGCCCTAAAAATTTCTCTGATAGTCCCATTCCGTAGATTTCGGCAGTATCAAAGAAGGTAATACCAGCTTCTAAGGCTGCTGTAAAGGCTTCTTGTAACTGTTCTGGACCGTAGGCGTTGCCATAATTCCAAAATAGTTTATCACCCCAAGCCCAAGTGCCTATGCACAAAGGTGTAACAACTGGGCC
>NZ_JAVRCI010000088.1:0-26503 GCF_034530835.1 Nostoc sp. DedQUE12b
ATGCCATTACATCGAGCGGCCATGCCATTACATTGAGCGGCCATGCCATTACATCGAGCGGCCATGCCATTACATTGAGCGGCCATGCCATTACATCAAGCGGCCATGCCATTACATCGAGCGGCCATGCCATTACATCGAGCGGCCATGCCATTGCATCGGCTTTTTATTTACAACAAACTACAGTCAAGCTTTACAATACCCACTCTATAAGTTGAAAGTAGGGGCGCAAAGCCTTCATTGGTGTCAATTTAACGTGAAACCTGCTTGGTGAGAACGTTTTGCCCTCACCCACAGCCTCTCTCCCCAAGGGCTACGGTGTACACACAAGTCTGAAATAGCTGATTAACCAGGGTTTTACCCCACCCTAACCCTCCCCGTATGCATTGGGGAGGGAACTAGATTCCTGTTTCCCCCCAATGCATCGGGGGGATTAAGGGGGGTAATTTGACTTGTGTATACACGGTAGCTCCCCAAGGGAGAGGGGAGTTAGACATTCAATTCTCCTTCTCCCTTGAAGAAGGGGTTAGGGGATGAGGGCGTGAGGGATTTGCAAAACGCCTGTCTGATATAGTTTTCGGCTTAAGTTGACACCAATGCAAGACCTTGCGCCCCTACAAATCTAGAAATAATTTGGGATAATTTACTTTTTGCAAGTCCCTAAGTTATCGTTTTCCTTAAAGAGTTTCTATAGCACTCGGAGTTGAGTTAAAATCTCTTATCTCACAACGGCGAGTTGACCTGGAAAATGTCAAAATTAAATGAGTTTTGCGTAGGCGCAAGCAATTTGTCGCCAGACATCGCCACTTGACATAGCGCGGATTTGAGATAACTAAGTTGATATTTATGGGCAAGCAACGTGTTCTTTCTGGAGTTCAACCAACCGGCAATTACCATCTAGGTAACTACTTGGGAGCCATTCGCAACTGGGTAGAAGGTCAGAGCGAATACGAAAATTACCTTTTTGTCGCTGATTTGCACGCGATTACAGTGCCACACGACCCAAAACAGTTGGCAGCTGATACCTACACTCTTGCTGCTCTTTATCTAGCTTGTGGTCTTGATTTAAATCACTCCACTATCTTTGTACAATCTCACGTTTCGGCCCACAGCGAACTCACTTGGTTGCTCAACTGCATTACACCTCTAAACTGGCTGCAAGATATGATCCAGTTCAAAGAAAAGGCTGTTAAACAAGCAGAAAATGTGAGTGCAGGCTTATTGGATTACCCTGTGCTGATGGCAGCAGATATTTTGCTTTACCAAGCCGATAAAGTGCCAGTAGGTGAAGACCAAAAGCAACATTTGGAATTGACACGGGATATTGCAGCTCGGTTAAATCACCAGTTTGGTAAACCAGAACAACCAGTTTTGAAGTTACCAGACCCTTTGATTCGTAAGGAAGGGGCAAGAGTGATGAGTTTAGCAGATGGTACACGCAAAATGTCGAAGTCCGATCCTTCCGATTTGAGCCGGATCAGTTTGCTAGATTCACCGGAACAGATTCAATACAAGATTAAGCGCTGTAAAACCGATCCGATTCGTGGTCTGACTTTTGACGATCCGGCGCGTCCAGAGTGTAATAATTTGTTAACACTCTATACATTGCTTGCTGGGAAGAAAAAGGAAGATGTGGCAGTTGAGTGTCAGGATATGGGCTGGGGACAGTTCAAGCCATTGTTGACAGACACAATTATTGAGTCTTTGAAACCAATCCAAGAAAAATATTACTCGATAACGGCAGATAAAAGCTATTTGGAGTCTGTGTTGCGGGATGGAGGGGAAAAAGCTAGAGCGATCGCAAATCAAACTTTATCACAAGTCAAAACTGCTTTAGGCTACTCTCTTCCTCTATAAGTTTTCCCCTTTAGGTGTGATTTGTTATACCATTTAAGAAATTGAAAGTCTTAATTTTATGCATCACACCCATAGCCCCACAGGCTTGAATTACTTTCGCAGAGCTGTACGAGCAGGTGAATTTCTAGTTACCGCCGAGGTAGCACCGCCGAAGGGAGGAGATCCAGCGCACATGATTCAAATGGCGGCGACTCTTAAGGGGAGAGTTCATGCCGTCAATGTAACTGATGGTAGCCGCGCTGTGTTAAGGATGTCTTCGTTAATGGCGTCGGTGATTTTGTCACAGAATGGCATAGAGCCGATTTGTCAAATTGCTTGCCGCGATCGCAACCGCATCAGTTTACAAGCTGATTTGATGGGCGCTCATGCTTTGGGCATAAATAACATTTTAGCTTTGACTGGCGACCCAGTAAAAGCAGGCGATCATCCAGATGCCAAAGCAGTATTTGACTTAGAAGCTGTACGGCTGCTGCAACTGATTCGGAAGATGAATCAAGGTGTTGATTGCAATGAAAAACCCTTGACTGATGGAGCGTTAGATTTATTTGTTGGTGCAGCGGTAGATCCGCAATGTAAAAGTTGGTCGGGTTTACAAAGTCGATTTGAACGCAAAATCGAAGCTGGAGCGCAGTTTTTTCAAAGTCAGTTGATTACCGATTTTGAGCGGCTAGAAAAGTTTATGGATACGATTGCTGCTGGTTATAAAAAACCAATTTTGGCAGGAATATTTCTGTTGAAATCAGCAAAAAATGCCCAGTTTATTAATAGATGTGTTCCGGGTGTAGATATTCCCCAACATATTATTGATAGATTGGCAAAAGCCAAAGACCCTTTTGAGGAAGGGATAAAAATTGCCGCCGAGCAAGTGCAGATAGCGCGGCAATTGTGTCAAGGGGTACACATGATGGCGGTGAAACGTGAAGATGCGATCGCGCCAATTTTAGATTTGGCTGGGATTGCTCCAGTGAATCAATTGGTATCTATGTAAATTAGAGAATGAATTTTTTATTAAAGCAGATGGTTATTCCTATCTGCTTTTTTATATTGAAACAGACGCGTTTACACTCTTTTTGATAGACTTTCAATATCCAATGTTCCCTTGACTAAATCTAGGTGCAAACTGACAAAATATTTTATAGCTTATTTCAAGCTTTTCCTAGCATATTTTTTGCGATAATTGGCGATACGACTGCCAATGTCAACGCATATCAATTTGTTTCAGTTGAGCTAAAAGAAACTGCTTTTAGGATTGATGGGGTATTCATCCCCACAAGTGAAACCACAAACCAACCACTTTACTTTGTTGAAGTTCAGTTTCAATTAGACGCAAATTTTTATAGACGCTTCTTTGCCGAAATCTTCCTTTACTTACGTCAAAACGAATCAGTCAATTTTTGGCGTGCAGTTGTCATCTACCCGCAACGAAGTTTAGATCCAAACGATCGGCTACCGTATCAGCTGCTGCTAGACAGTTCACAAGTGCAACGCATTTATCTAGATGAATTAGATACGAGGGAGAACTCACTTCAAGTTGCGATCGTTAAATTAATTATCGAAAGAGAAGAGACAGCCGTTGACAAAGGTAGAGAATTGATTTTACAAGCAAGGCAACAACTGGCAGATGAATCTACCAGCAAGCAAATTGTAGAATTGATAGAGACTATTCTGTTGTACAAATTTACCCGGTTAAGCCGAGAGGAGTTAGCAGAAATGTTGGGTATAGACGACGAATTCAAAAAAACACGGATGTATCAATCAATCAAGGAAGACGGCTTAGAAGAAGGTCGCCAGGAAGGTCGCCAGGAAGGTCGCCAGGAAGGTCGCCAGGAAGGTCGCCAGGAAGGTCGCCAGGAAGCTAAGTTAGAAGCTATTCCCCGATTGTTGGCATTGGGATTGAGTGTAGAACAAGTGGCGGTGGCTCTCGATTTAACGGTGGCGCAAGTAGAGCAAGCAGCCCAGAATTAGTCTATCTAATAGTAGGCAGTGCTTGCCTCTAATTTAATCAGCAAGTGTAACGCCGATAGCGTACTCCTTTCCTGCGGAACGCTACGCGAACGGAGAAGTAAGCTACGCGCAGCGTCTCGTAGAGAAGCGTTAGCGAGTCCGCGTACTCTTTCAGAGAAGCAAGCTACGTTTTTAGCGTTTCGTAGAGAGCGTCATAGCCTGCTTTAGACATCGCCTCTTTTTGTTTTAGCTAAACCAGAAGCGATGTCTACGATGGGCTTACGCTTACGAATTCAAAACCTGGGTTACATCTTACCGTGTTGCAGCACTTGTTGTAGATGTTGGCGAATCTCTTGTGCGTGTTCAATATCAGATTGTCGCAATTTTTGGAACAACTCTACACAAGGTTGAGAACCTACTTGTTCTGCATCTTTGATATAGGTATCGTAAGCTTTAACAGCTTCAGCCTTGTTGTGCAAAACGGTGACAAAATCATACTCCAAGTCGCTAATCGCTGTTTGAGATTGTCCGTTACCTGTATTTGTAGCCATTGCTGGAACCTCTTTTATAATTTCTAATTAACGTTATATTCACCCTTAAAGAGGGATTCATCTTCCAAAAAGAGTATATTTCAATACGTCGGAAGTACCTTGCAAAAATAATTTCCTGATACAGCCTTACACAAAGGAGTGGGGAGTAGGAAAAATACTTTTCCCCACTCCCCAGTACAGACGCGATTAATCACGTCTCTCCCACTCCCCATTTTCATAACAATTTATCCAAGCGGTTGATTTTCATCACATTGACGTGAATACTGTAATTCCAGCTCGTTTTGCCGTTCTCTACCTCCCCTATACACAACCGGACAAAACTTAGTGTTAGCGCTCATACAATCCATGTGTGGCGTTTTAGCGCATACCACGAGTAGTCCACCCAAAACAAATAACAAACCACAAATTGCAAGTGTATTAACCCAATGCATTTCCAGCGCTCCGTGAACTACTACCTCTCGCAGTAGAGATACAATTGTTACCTCAACTGCTACTCCCACAGAGATACTATGTTCTTGCAAATAGACCATTAATAGTCGAAATAACTCCACTAAAATCAACACAAATAGTATTTTTGCAGTCACATGTTTATAGTCTAGTGGCTGCGTGAGGGCAATAGCTATGCCCCACAATTGGATTAGCATGACGGCGAACAAACCAAAACACAAAACAATCACAATTAAGTCTTGAAAGGCTTCCATGTTGCGAACAATTGATTGCCGATCAAGCCAGCGATCGCTAAATAAAAATCGACTTTTCTGGCGCTTTTGCATGTACATTTTTCCAATCGGGACAAGTTCAGACAACACCAGCGAGTCAACCCAATAGTTTTATGTTACGCAATATTAAGTTTTTCTGCCTCAGCGAGGTTGGTAATTTAAATTTTGTGCTTGTTGCAACAATTGCTCGGCATTTTTCGCCCATTGGGGATTTTTTTGAGCATTGTATAAATCTCTAGCAAATTGCAATACTTGTACTGCATCGCCATATTGCTGTAACTGCATAAAAACTAACCCAGCACCATAATAAGCGTTGGGATAGTTAGAGTTAGCTTCGGCTGATTTTCTAAAAGCCTCTAATGCCTCTTGTAATTTACTTTGTTGAAAAAAAATTGAGCCGAGATTGTAGTAAGCTTCTGGATACTTGGGATTAATTTTTAATGCCTGATAAAATGCACTTCTTGCTTGATCGAGTTTACCTTGTTGGAGATAACACATCCCTATATGGTAAGGAGGTTCTGGTGCGTTTTTGCTATACTGTACAGCTTTTTTAAAAGATGCGATCGCTCGCTCGCAATCTCGTTGCTGTTCTTGTACTAACCCTAAGTTATAGTGGGCAAATCCGAGTTTGGGATCGAGTTCTAAGGCGCGTTGCAAATAATCGTTAGCTAACTTTAAATTATTGCCTTCTAACAACGCTCCGCCTAAATTAGCAAAAGCTGGAGCAAATTTCGGATCGGCTTGCGTCGCTCGATAAAATGCATCCGCAGAGGGTTGTAATTGTCCCGTTTGTCGGAATGCTAGTCCTAAATTATAATGCGCTGGTGCCAATGTCGGATCTAACTGAGTTGCTTGTTTAAAAGCAGCGATCGCATCTTGTACCCTTCCCGCTTGAATTGCTTGTAAGCCTTGGTTTAACCACTCTACAGCAGTTTTAGGATTAGATTGTGCCAGTTTTGAGGCGACAGAAGGGGATAGAGCAAGAGAGGGGAAGGAAATGCTAACAAGCAGCATCAAACTTACTAACCCTGCCATGCGATATTTAAAGAATGATAATCTCATTGATTTTCTGACTCGCAACACTTTCAGTTAAATTTACTTGAGAAAAAGTTTTTTACAAAAGTTTTTGATTCGGTATAAAAATTTGTGATGCTTAATTTTTCTTAAGCTAAATCTTACGACAGGCTACAATTTTTTTAACTTTCAATTAAAGGGAGGATAATAACGAATTAAAGAAGGGGTAATTTTGACTCCAGAGAACCATTTTTTATCCCTCGATATATACAGAATCATGCGGTTATAAAAGACTTACCGCAAGGGAGGTTTTATGAACGAAAAAGTAAAATCGGGTTCGCGGAACGTTGCAATTGTCGGGCCTTATTTAAGTGGAAAGACCACTTTACTAGAAAGCTTGTTATTTGTCACAGGGGCAATTTCTCGCAAAGGGAGTGTTAAGGACAGCAATACAGTGGGAGATAGTGCAGCCGAGTCGCGCGATCGCCACATGAGTGTAGAAGTCAGCGCCGCTAGCACTGAGTATAACGGCATTCGCTTCACCTTTATTGACTGTCCGGGAAGCGTAGAATTTGCTCAAGAAACGTACAATGCTTTAATCGGAGTCGATGCAGCAATTGTAGTTTGCGAACCCATCCGCGAACGAGTCCTCACCCTTGCCCCTCTATTTAAATTCCTGGACGATTGGGAAATTCCCCACCTCGTCTTCGTCAACAAAATGGATCGGGCAAATATTCACGTCCTAGAAACATTGCACGCCCTGAAAGCAGTATCTAGCCGTCCCCTGGTAGCGCATCAATATCCCATCATGAACGGGGAAGAACTCACCGGCTTTATCGATATGGTGAGCGAACAGGCATATCAATATCATCCAGGCGCACCTGCCGATCCCATTCCCTTCCCCGAAAGTTTAAAAGAAGAAGAACATACAGCACGGGCAGAAATGCTCGAAGCCCTAGCAAATTTTGACGACCATTTACTTGAAGAACTTTTAGAAGACATCGAACCATCGCAAGAGGAAATCCTCAAAGATTTAAAAATGGAATTAGGGGCAGATTTGGTAGTGCCCGTTTTCTTTGGTGTGGCAGAACAAGATTATGGTGTTAGACCTCTATTAGAAGCTTTGTTACGGGAAGCCCCCGAACCAGAAACCACAGCAGAACGTCGTTTAAAAAACATAAAAGGTGATACAGCTTTAGCGCAGGTATTAAAAACTTACTACACTCCCCAAGGTGGCAAACTCTCTCTAGTGCGTGTTTGGCGGGGCAAATTAACTGATGGTATCGTCCTCAATGGCATTCGCACTGGTGGAATTTACCGCCTCATGGGACAACAACAGCAGTCAGTTAACCAAGTTAGTGCTGGTGAAATTGTTGCATTGAGCCGTTTAGAAGGAATCAAGACAGGCGATACAATCTCCACAGAACAGCAGTCGGCAATAAAATTACCCAAAGCTGTAGAGTTGGAACCAGTGTATGCCCTCGCCATTACACCAGAAAAGCGCAACGATGAAGTTAAACTCAGCAGTGCTATTACCAAGTTATTAGAAGAAGACTGCTCACTTGCTTGGGAACAACACGGCGATACCCACGAAGTTATTCTTTGGGGTCAAGGCGAGATTCATTTACAAGTCGCCCTAGACAAACTGCGCCGCAAATATAACTTGCCGATGACAACCCACTTGCCGCAAGTGCCTTACAAAGAAACCATCCGCAAAACAGTGGCTTCAGTTCATGGGCGCTACAAACACCAAAGCGGTGGTCACGGACAGTTTGGTGATGTTTTTCTCGACATCAAACCCCTACCACGCGGTACAGGTTTTAACTTTAATGAAACTATTGTCGGTGGCGTAGTTCCTAAACAGTACATCCCCGGCGTAGAAATGGGCGTGCGAGAATTTTTGACACACGGGCCTTTGGGCTTCCCGCTAGTAGATTTGGCGGTAACTTTGACTAATGGTTCATACCACAACGTTGATAGTTCCGAACAAGCCTTTAAGCAAGCTGCGCGATTGGCAATGCAAACGGGGATACCCCAAGCCGAACCTACCCTGTTGGAACCAATTCTGCGGGTGGAAGTGACTACACCGAGCGAATTTACTTCCAAAGTTCTGCAACTGTTGAGTGGTAGACGGGGGCAAATTTTAGGCTATGAGGGTAAAAACGATTGGCAAGGCTGGGATAATGTCTCTGCATACTTGCCACAAGCAGAGATGCAAAACTTTATTGTAGAGCTGCGATCGCTCACCTTGGGCGTTGGTTCCTTCCACTGGGAATATGACCATCTCCAAGAAGTACCAGAAAAGCTTGCCGAACGTGTCATTCACAGCAATGGCAATGGTGGTAACGGTAACGGCAAGTAATTTTTAATTTTGAATTAATTGTAGAGTAGCGTAGGCGATGCCTGTCGTAGGCATTGCTCCAAGGCTGAGATTCCTGACTTTTGAGAAAAGTCGGGAATCTTTTTTAATCTGTAAAAGGATTTCTAAATCTCTAACTTGTGTGAAATGATATGAGTTTCATAAAAGCATTTGGGAATTATGTGATTAAGTACATTCGTCTTAACTACACAGAAAAAACTCATGGGCTTTATAGTATCTCTTGTAACTAGCCTAATTGCAATTCTCGTTTATCTCAATACAGATAGGATATCTAGTGAAAGGTCGCGTTTAGCAATACGTGGAATTATGATATTGATTGGCAGTATTGCAGTACTGAATTCTTTTTCTCGGCTTTTGGTGATTGTCCCACCTGGTAATGTCGGTATCGTCAATTTCTTTGGTGAGGTTTCCGAAACTACTCTTAATCCTGGTGTCCACTTGCTTAACCCCTTTAGCAAGGTGCTGAATTTTTCTACTCGCCTTAAGGATATAAAGGAAAATGTAGATGCAACATCCCAAGAAGGTTTGAGCCTAAATCTTGATGTCAGTCTTCAGTACAAGCTCGATCCGCAAAAGGCAGCTACAGTATATAAAACAATTGGAACTGATGAAACACAACTGGTGATTTCCAGATTCCGCTCTACTGTCCGCGCTATCACGGCAAACTATCCAGCCAATGCTATTTACTCTACCAAACGCCAAGAAATCGCCCAAAAAATTGACCAGCAACTCACCCAAGAGATACCAGCTTTAGGTTTCATCGTTGAGGAAGCTCTTTTACGAAACATCAAAATGCCTGATACTCTACAAGCTGCAATTCAAAATAAACTGAAGACAGAGCAAGAAAATCAGCAGATGAAATTTGTTTTAGAGAAAGAGCGTCAAGAGGCAGAACGAAAGCTGATTGAAGCGCGAGGTATAGCTGATTCTCAAAAAATTCTCTCAAATGGACTTAGTAACCAAGTACTACAATTACGAGCGATTGAAGCTACAGAAAAGCTAGCTCAATCCAATAATTCTAAGCTGGTAATTATTGGTTCTGAAAAAGGCGGATCGCCTATTCTGATCCAGCCATAAACATAAAGCTCAAAGCCCTAAAGTTTTATTATCAGGTCAATGGTTTGGTAAATAATTTTTGCTTCACTTACATCCACTGGGAGCATCGTTAGTCATGCAAAATAGCAACTTTTATCAAGAATTAGGCTATGGGTTATTTATCTTTATTATTTTAGCAACTGGTGGATTATTTTTGTATTTTGTTATTCGTAAATCCATCATAATTTCAGAATACACTTCATCTCAATTAGTATTTAGAACGCAACCAAAGTTATCGCAGAGTATAGGGATAATTATGGTTGGAATTACATTAGTTTTCTTATTAGCTACTTTGATGCTTGCACCTATTACTAAACTAAACTGTAGCCGTTTATTCCAAAATGCATCGTTTTTCAATCAAGAAAAATATACATTCCAATGCGAATTACTGGAAATTGGCTTGTTCGATAATCAAGTGAGAACAGAAGTCTTTTCGGAACTTAACTCAGTTAAAATTGAAGCTATTGATAATGAAAATAGCCATCGAGAAATCACTAAAACTTATCAATTATTCCTATCTACTGATTTAGGCAATATTCCTTTTAAAAATTTAAGCTCTTATACAAAAAACCATAAACTTGACAAATTGTACTCAATAGCTGCGTCCATAAAGTATTTTATAGAAAATCCTTCAGAAAAGACTTTATCAGTTTTACAGAATGACAGTGATGGAGTCTATGCAGGTTTTAAAATTACAATATTCTTCGGTTTATTAGCGTTATTAATCATAGCATTGGGAAAAGTTACAGATTGTAAATTTGATAAAGAAACTAATACTATGACGATGAGCCGACATCAATGGTTCGGTAAGTTAGGAAAAGAAGTTATTCAGCATTCATTAAATGAGATTAAAGATGTAAAACTAGAACACATAGAAGGAGAAGAAGGTGGCTGGCTTTATAGAGTTACTTTTGTATTAAAATCAGACGAAATAATACCTTTAACTCAGGTTTATAGTTCGGTTTATCAAGAAAAGCAACAATTAGTTAATTGTATTAAAACTTTTCTTCAAGATAAATCAGGCAATGGTAAGTAATGGTAAAAATTCAATTGCAACAATTAAGTGTTCCGCCGGGACATAGAGTAATACTCCACGATGTTAGCTGGCAAGAATTTGAGGCAATTTTAGAAGAACTTGGCGACCATCGAGCCACTCGATTAGCTTACAGCCAGGGAACTTTGGAGATAAGAATGCCGTTACCAAAGCATGAGAAAGCCAAAGTCATCATTGGAGATTTGGTAAAAATTCTTTTGGAAGAGTTAGAAATTGACTGTGAAACATTTGGCTCAACCACTTTCAAGTGTGAAGATATGGCTTTTGGTGTAAAGCCTGATGACTCTTTCTACATTCAAAATCATGCTCAAATGATTGGTAAAGAGCCAATAGACTTGAGGGTTGACCCGCCACCTGACCTTGCAATTGAAGTTGATGTTACTTCCAAAACTCAACTAGATGCTTACGAAGCATTGCGAGTTCCTGAACTGTGGCGATATGAAAATGGCAAGCTACAAATTAATATTCTTCAGGATGGCAAATACATTGAGTCTGAAATTAGTTCTATTTTTCCCAACTTGCCCACTGTTGAAGAAATTCCCCGGTTTGTCGAACAAAGCCGAACTTTAGGTAGAAGCCCAACGCTTAGGGCATTTCGTCAATGGGTAAGAAAGCAAATCAACCCAACTTAATCTAACCCTTGCTTTTTTAACAACAAATTAGCGTTGTAATACTTAATACTATTTTTATCTGCAACAGAAGATTCTACGATAAAAAAAGGAGCCTAAGTTAGACTCCTTAATAAAAAAGTGGTAATAGAGTTGTGACTACTTAACAGTCACCTTACCGCCAGCTTCTTCGATGCGCTTCTTAGCATCTTCAGCGGCATCCTTAGCAACACCTTCTTTAACTGCCTTGGGCGCAGCTTCTACCAAGTCTTTAGCTTCTTTCAGACCCAAACCGGTCAATTCGCGGACAATTTTCAGTACGGCAATCTTCTTATCAGCTGGGACTGATTCGAGAATGACTTCAAACTCAGTTTGCTCAACAGCTTCTTCAGCAGGAGCAGCAGCAGCACCAGGCCCTGCAAACGCTACGCCAACAGGTGCAGCAGCACTTACACCAAAAGCTTCTTCAATTTGCTTGACTAACTCAGAAGCTTCCAGCAAAGAAAGAGTTTTTAGTTGTTCTAAAATGTTATCGGTTGTAGCAGACATTGATATAACTCCTGTAATTTTGATTATTTATTTGTCATGGGTCATTAGTCTTTAACTATAGACTTTTGACTTTTGACTGATGAACCACGAAGTCTATTCAGCAGCAGTTTCAGTGCTACTATCGCCTTCAGCAGTGTTTTCGGTGCCGCTATCTTGTACAGCAGCAGTTTCAGTACTACCACCACTTTGTTCTTGGTCGGCCACAGCCTGTAAAGCACGAGCCAGTGAACCAGGAACTTCGTTGATACCCACAGCAATCTTAGTAGCCAAGGAATTGATAGCCCCAGCAATTTGTGCGATGAGTTGCTCCTTAGATGGCAAGTCTCCTAGTACCTTGACATCAGGTTCTTTGAGTAGGCGACCTTCCAGTACACCACCGCGAAGTTCTGTCTTCTTGGTGACTTTTTGGAATTCTTGGTATGCCTTAATTGCCGATGAAAAATCTTCTTTTACCAGCAAAAAGGCGGAAGAACCATTTAGCAATTCGGACATAGGCTGCCATTTTTCATCATCTTTAATGGCAATGCCCATTAGGGTGTTCTTCGTCACCTTACAAACAGTACCGCTGGGACGCAGCCGCCGCCGTAAATCACTAATTTCAGCAACAGTTAGTCCCTGATACTCTATTACCAGGGCCAGAGTTGACTCACTCAAAGTTTCTTTGAGGTCAGCTACTATCTCTTTTTTATTTTCTAGTGTTCTACCCATTCCAATCTCACCTCCTTAAAACAATCGGGGAAGTGCCCTTTTGTACGTTTTTTCTCAACCTGAACCCAAACAACAAACCCCAGCTAATATAGCCGGGGTTGAGTAGTAAGACTCTTGATGCCATAGTCATCACACCTTTATGGGTGGTAATTCTGACAATTAGAGTTTTAACCTCGGCAGGATATTAAGTTATTAGCACCTGCTGTCTCCGGCTTTGCCTATTTAATTTTGTCATTTGTCCTTAGTCATTAGTCCTTTGCCTTTACAAATAACTAATGACTAAAAATTAACTTGCTTGGCTCAGTTTCAAATCTCGTAGGGCACTGATATCAACTTTAATTGATGGCCCCATAGTGGCTGACACATAAAATGTGCGCCAATAACGACCTTTAGCTCCTGAAGGACGGTTACGGTCAATTGTCTCCTGTAATGCCTTCAGGTTGACTAACAAATCTTCAGGCGAGAAGGTTGTCTTACCAAACATAACATGCACAATACCAGTTCGATCAGCCCGGAATTCTAATTTACCTGCTTTGAATTCTGCGATCGCACCTGCTAAGTCAAATGTTACGGTTCCACCCTTGGGCGATGGCATCAAACCACGCGGCCCAAGCAACTTACCCAGCTTTGCCACTTGTGGCATCACATCGGGTGTGGCAATCAGCTTGTCAAAATCCATTCTACCTTTCTGGATTTCGTCAATCAGTTCTTCTGACCCAACTAAATCAGCACCAGCACTGCTGGCTTCGTTTACCTTTTCGCCTCTGGCTATCACCGCCACGCGGACGATTTGTCCTGTACCTTTGGGCAGTGCTACCGTTGTCCGCAACTGTTGGTCTGTATACTTGGGGTCAATTCCCAACCGGATATGCGCTTCAGCAGCTTCGGTAAATTTAGCTGTTGCTGTGTCTTTAAGAAGGGCTAAAGCCTCTAAGGGATGATAATCTTTTTCTTCTACTTTTGCTTGCAGACCCTGCAAACGACGCGATATTTTTGGCATTTTTTCTCCTGGGGTAATTCCGAAGCCTCGCCTCTCCCCCGATAAAATTTTGGATTTTAGATTAGGAAGTTGAGAGTGAGGAGTGAGGAGTGAGGAGTTAAATATCAATAACTCATAACTCATAACTCATAACTCATAACTTTCTTAGTCTGTAACTGTTACGCCCATATTTTTAGCTGTTCCTGCCACAATCTTCATTGCCGCGTCTATGTCGTTGGCATTGAGGTCGGGGAGTTTGGTTTGGGCTATTTCTTGCAATTGTGCTTTGGTTATTGACCCAACCTTCTTTTTGTTGGGTTCATTCGAGCCTTTTTCAACTTTCGCCGCCTTCCGAATCAGTACTGATGCGGGTGGCGTCTTGAGTACGAATGTAAAACTCCGGTCTTCAAAAACCGAAATTTCTACAGGTATCACCATTCCAGCTTGGTCTGCTGTTTTGGCGTTGTACTCTTTACAAAACATCATGATGTTGACACCATGTTGACCCAAGGCGGGACCAACTGGCGGTGCTGGGTTGGCTTTTCCAGCATTCAGGGCCAGTTTAATGACCGCCACTACTTTCTTCGCCATTTGTATTTAACTCTGTTTCTCTACCTGATTAAATTCCAATTCTACTGGTGTATCCCTGCCGAAAATTGAGAGCAAGGCTTTAAGTTTACTCCGTTCTGGAGAGACTTCAATTACCTCGCCTTCAAAGTCTTTAAATGGACCAGAAAGCACCATTATCTTATCACCAGTAGCCATGTCAATTTTGACAACAGCTTCTTGTTCGCTGGTTTGTTTGAATATACGTTCAACTTCTGAAGAACTTAGTGGTATGGGGTTGACATGACCGCGACCCTTGCTGCTACCACGTTTTTGTTCTGAGCCGACAAAGTTAATTACATGAGAGGTGTTGCGTACCACCTGCCAAGTATCATCATCCATCATCATCCGCACCAGCACATAGCCAGGGAAAACTTTTTCTTCTGTATGCTGGCGACTGCCATCTTTGCGGATTTTCACCGCTGGCGTCTGCGGAATTTCTACCTGGATAATTTTGTCAGCGACATCAAAAGTTTGAATGCGTTGCTCTAAGTTAGTCTTTACACGCTTTTCACAGCCGGAAGCTACTTGTACTGCATACCACCGTGCTTCTTTTGACGCCGCTTCTGCTGCTTCTGCTTCTGCTATTTCTTCTGACTGCAACATTGAGTTGCGTGGTTCATCTGTTGCAAAACTCATTAGAACACCTGTTTTGCTGCCCAAGCAAACAATCCATCGACCAAGTATATCAAAGATGCGGAGAGTGCCACCATTAACAACACAGCAGCGGATTCGCTCACTATTTGTTTCCGACTGGGCCAAACTACTTTTTCAAGTTCTTCTTTGGTTCCCTGTATGAAGTTGCCAAAGCTAAACCCATTTGTGGTTTCTGGCAATTCTGCTTCACTTTTTTTGGCCACGACCGTTATCCCCCGTTTCTTATACTAGATCCTGTTTAATTGTCATCTAGGTTTGCAGTTTCGACTCTATTTCACTTACTGGAAGCAAAACAACTGCAAATACAATAAGTTTACCCGAAATTATTAGCGCTAACTGCCATATTAGCAGCTGCGTAATTATTTCGGGCTTTGTTTTTTTGCTCTTGAGCGCGCCCTGGAGGACTTGAACCCCCGACATCAGGTTTTGGAGACCTGCGTTCTACCAACTGAACTAAGAGCGCACAAGCTGTTTTTCATTCAGTGATTGCGCTGAACTAAATTTCAGTTTAACGCAATATGCGATTTATATCATACCTTAATTTTGCCCTTGAAAACAAGTCAGCGGCAAATGCCGCTTGCAGCTTGAGATTTCTCCCATAATGATTGAAGGACGAATCACAAAGGGCGGTCAAACCGTTGCTTGATTCTGGTTGCCTTACCTACGCGATCGCGGAGATAATATAGTTTAGCACGGCGGACTTTCCCGCGACGTAACACCTTAATGCTGTCAATCCGGGGAGAATGCAACAGAAATACCCGCTCAACGCCCACGCCTTGAAAAACCTTACGAACTGTAATAGTTTCGTTGATGCCGCCATTGCGCTTGGCAATCACAACCCCCTCGTAGGGTTGCACGCGGTATTTTTCGCCTTCTTTGATTTTCACTCCCACTTTTACAGTGTCGCCCACATAAATGTCGGGCAGATTTGATTTTATCTGTTCCGCTTCAATGGAGCGGATAATCTCTTGAGCGTTCATAGTCTTTCTGTCTGCTTAAAAAAAACTCACGATCATCAATGATAAATCGATAATCCTATTTCAGTCTACTTGTTAGGATTGATAATTGTACTGATACAACAGCCTAAAGATCAAAGCTATATTGCAAAATGCCGTACTACAAAGGAAAAATTTATGAAATTTAGCATCGTCATCAGTACCTATAATCGCTTGAATTTGCTGAAAAGAGCAATTGATTCCGCTCGTAACCAAACAATCGAGTGCGAGGTGGTTGTTGCTGATGATTGTTCTTCTGATGACACCCAAACCTATCTCAAAAGCTTAGGGGACAAGGTTGTTTATCATCGTAACGAAGTAAACCAAGGTCATGCAGCAACGGTAAATGCTGGAGTTGCCAAAGCTAGCGGCGACTGGATTAAGTTTTTAGATGATGACGACTATTTAGCACCTAACTGCATAGAAGAGATGGCAAAGGCGATCGCACTTCGTCCTGAAGCTGTAATCTTCTCTTGCGTGGCGGCTCAGGTGGATGGCAATGAAGTTGAACTCTCTCGCACTCCCCAAGTTGGCCCCGGTTTAGCTTTTTATATCCCACAAACCGATATTCACTACGGAATGCTTTTAGAGCTTGTACCCTTTGGCACACCTGTACAAGTAGCTTGTCGACGTGATGCTTTCCTGCAAAGTGGCGGTTGGGACTCCACACTCGATGCTAACTGTGATGACATCGATTCCTGGATTCGGATTGCTCAGTTTGGCGATGCTATTTTCTTCAACCAGTGTCTTGCTTACCGCACTATCTGGCCGGGTGCGTATAATCAGAAGTTTTCTTTGTCTCGGCGCTTGGCAACAAATATTTTGATGAAGGAGAAAATTTACGCTTTAGTAAATGAGCAACATCGCTCAAAGATTCCCGTCTTTCAGGATATAAAAAATTACCTGAAACTCCATTGGATTTTAGTCGCATTGAAGCAAAAAAATCTCAAGAGTTTCTTTTCAATGATAGATCCATCGATACTTTCTCCTCGATCTTGGAAGTTTTTGCTAACTGCTATTTCATCACGCCGCTCTCAGGGAAACAATTCTCAGGTTCGTAAACTTGTATTGATTGATTTTTACTATGATGTCTGGCAAAATGCCCAGAATCAAAGCGCCAGTCTTCAGAATTTAGAATTAGATTCTGTACCACTGGTAGACTTGCCTGTGAGCGCTCAGTCAAACTCTGAACGCTAGACGAGGACGTTACGTTACTACCAACTACCAGATTTGTCGCAGTGAAATTATCCAAAGTCCCCAAGGTGTAAAAAGAATAATAACCAAAGACTTTAACTTCTGTAGAAGTACCCGATTGCAAAAATTATATGTTGCCATCAGACCAGGTTATGTGTATATGAGGTGGTATTGATTAGAAGTGTGGAGTATGTAAGGTTGTCATTTTGTCACCTCAAACTCAGGTTATGAGTTTAACTAAAACTGACTGAAGCTTTATCATTACTAGGCTTTCACACAATTATTAACAGTAATAATGAATTATTTGTTACCGTTAATTCCCTTCTTTATCATCAAGCAAAATGCTGTTGTCATAAACCAGTATTTTAAAAAAGCTTTTATTCTCTGGTTTGGCTGGTGTGCTGTACTAGAGTTTCGATACTAGGTATTGGGAAATATAAAATTTGAGATAACAGATTCAGTCTTCAAAATTTTGAAGTTTTACCCCGATTTATCGAGCCGTTACTGAATAAGTCTTTAAGCTAAGTAACTGGTAATAAGCGCTCTTAGTCAGGAGAAAGTGGTTAATTTTACGCACTACTGACTACTTTTGAGTTGTCGCTAAAGACCTCAACCATTATGTTGGTTGATTTATACTCGGTTACTTATCTTTATTTTTTATATACATCTCAAAGATTATGCGAATCATACATATTTTGAACCACGTTCAAGAAATAGGTAACGGTATTGTGAATGTGGCTGTGGATCTGGCTTGTCTACAGGCAAAATCTGGTTATGAGGTAGCAGTTGTTTCTGCTGGTGGAGAATACGAGGCTTTACTAGAGCTTTGTGGTGTCAAACATTACCACTTAAACCAAAGCAGAAGACCGATAAATACGATTAAAGCAGCTATACGTTATCGAGCGATCGCAGCTGAATTTCAGCCGGATATTGTTCATGCTCACATGATGACGGGAGTAATATTAGCACGTATTTTTAAAGGAAACAAATATACTTTAGTTTCTACAGTCCACAACGAATTTCAGCGTGCTAGCCTGTTGATGGGTTTAGCTGACAGAGTAATTGCTGTTAGTAAAGCTGTGCAAGATTCTATGATTAGGCGCGGTATTCCAGAACACAAGTTGCGGGTGGTATGTAACGGTACTTTAGGCAGTCCCCGCACCCGACAAATACAAGATTATCTACCTTTACCATTACAACATCCAGCGATCGCCACTGTAGCCGGGATGTATCAACGCAAGGGAATTGCTGAGTTAATTGCTGCCTTTGAACAAATTGCCTCAGATTTTCCCCAAGCCCATCTTTATTTGGTAGGAAATGGCCCTGATAAACAGCTATTTGAGGCGCAGGCAGAAGCAACTTCTGTAAAAGAACGTATTCATTTTGAAGGCTTCCAACCAGAACCTCAACGCTATTTGATATCTTGCGACATATTTGTGCTGGCTTCCCACCGTGACCCTTGCCCTTTGGTACTTTCGGAAGCTAGAGAAACTGGAACTGCGATCGTCGGCACTCAGATAGACGGGATTCCTGAAGCTTTAGACAACGGGCGAGCAGGTCTTTTAGTGCCAGCAAAAGATAGTCATGCTTTAGCTGAGGTTTTAGTGCAACTACTGAGTAGTGCCGAGATGCTGCAAGAGTGGAAACAACGGGCAAAGAAAAACCTAGAAAGGCTGAGTGTTGCCCGCGTCCATCAGGAAACAATGACAGTGTATCGGGAGTTAATTACAGAATGAGGGCGTTAGGAGTGCTGAGTGCTGAGTTAGGAGTTAAGAGTTAAGAGTTTTGTTTATCTCCTTGTCCTTTTGCCCCCTCATCTTCATCATCTCCCTGCCCCCTGCTCCCTACTCCCTTTAACAGAGCGATCGCTTTAGTTTTAAAGCTACGCCTAAAGCGCCAAAAACCAGTACACCCAAAAGGTTAGTTGATTCAGGCACAGCTGTTGTGTAATAAGAAGCCACTCTGATCGGCCCATCTTTATCTTCTTGGTCTGCTGGAATTGGTGGAATGATTCCAGCACCTGGCGCTAGATTAGGCAGGCTAGCGAATGGATTGTAAAACAGGGTTCCGTTTGGGATGACGCCACCACTAAAAGTGATAGTACTACCAGCAATGGTAATGTCTGTAAAAATATCCTTTAGATCGGGGTCAGCAGAGTTACCAATCTTCCCATCTCCATTAACATCTCCCCACTGCACTGGTTCATTATCAAATGCTGGATTAGAATTCGGATTACTATAGGACAGTGTTTTTAAATCAAAGACCAAGCTTTTTATATCGTATCCGGTAGCATTTACAAAGTTATTAGCTACATCTGGAACACCATATTCTATTACTTCCCCTGGTAGAAACCCTGTAAGGGTTCTTGGTTTTTTTGCCTCGAATACTTCTTGATTTTTAGTCGTCACAATGGGTTCTACAAAGATGACGGCTCTTGCTGGTGTCGAAAACAAAAAACTAATTCCTGCTGCTCCGAGAACAGATAAGGCTATTTTTGTGGCAATTCTAGTCATATTTGTGTCCTTTGGATATTGATTCGCAGAATACTATACCGCATGGTTTAAATCAAACAGCAAAAACTCACTTTGAAACTGCTATCTATCTGCTAGATAGATAGTGGTTAATGTGTTTTTGCTCACTGAGTTGATATATACTCATAGGTTGATTTATAAAGCAATTCTTGTAATGCTTTATCATGATAACTAGTAATTTCACGCAATCTTTATAAAAAATCCAAATTATCACTTATACATTGACAGATTAGACAATATGTGAAACATAAATAATTAATTGGTTAATTGGTGTCTTAATGGGACGCTACATAGCAGGTTTGAGATGAAATGGTTATAAGATTTAGAGACTATGGCAAACGACTTTCTGATTTTGAGCAAGAAATTTTAGTACGTTGTCCCCAATGCGAGCGCATTGCTAAGATATTGACTCTAAACTCTGAGCAATCAAGTCTCTGTTCCATCAAAAGAATTACCTGTCATCACTGTAGCTATACAAAACAACAGCCAAAGGATGGCAATCGAAAAGCCGCATTGCTACTGTGGGAGAACAATTATGGGAATAAAAGAAATTCCAGCTATGAAATATTAGAGCATTTTTTTGGCTTGCCCCTGTGGCTCCAAATCTCTTGTTGCGGTCAGGTACTATGGGCTTATAATGAAGCACATTTGAACTTTCTGGAAAGCTATGTTCAATCAAGGTTGCGAGAACACTTGCCAGATGAGCCATTAAGCTGGCACAATGGCAGTCTTGCCAGTCGGCTACCCCGATGGATCAAGCTAACGCAGCATCGGGAAAAAGTTTTACAGAAAATTCAACAGTTAAAGCACAGGTTGTAATCAACTCTTTAATCTTGCTGATGAGCAAACTTATAACCACCCCAGAGAGAAAGAGCGATCGCGATCGCCAACAAAATCGGTATGCTGTACCAAGGAAACTGAGACAAGGGTAGATTGGCAACTGCACGCAATCCAATGCTGGCGTAGGTTAGTGGCAGCAGGTAAACTAAAACTTTGAGAGCCGCTGGTAATGTAGCAGGGTCAAAGAAAGTCGCTCCTAAGAACGACATGGGGATAATGATAAAGTTATTGTAGAGTCCAACTGATTCGAGTGATCGCACACTCAACCCTACAATCACCCCTAATCCAGCAAATACCGCACAATTCAGCACCACTAACAGTAAAAACAGTGGGTTGAGAAAATTCCAGTTTCCACTAAACAGCAACGCTACCAAAATCACGGAACCGGAAGTCATCAAACCCCGCACGACTCCCGCCAGCATTTTACCCATGTACAACGCTAAAGGATTTATGGGAGTTAACAACAATTCCTCAAAGGTTTTGGTAAATAGTCTGTCTCCACAAATTGAAAATGTCGTTCCAGCAAAGCTAACCGTCATCGACGACAGCGCCACCATTCCCGGTAATATAAATTCCAAATAGTTGTCATAGTTGCCACTAATTCCTGAACCGGGTTTGATGGAACTACCCAAACCCAAGCCAAAAGCTAGAATATATATGAGCGGGGATATTAAGCCTGATGCAGCAACTGGTAGGATTCTCACGCGTAAATCTAACCAGTCTCCCCAAAAAATAGTCAGACTATCAGCTATAAAGATTTTAAGTTGCGAAGTTTTGAATCTCTTGCCCAAAGGTAGCGCTCTTTGAAATGTCACGTGCTTTTAATTACTTGTTAAAATTTCATTAAGTTTTAATTTACATTGTTTTACGTATCAATTGCTAGGGGTGACAAAAATATCTCATCCTAAAAATTGAAAATTAACAACAAAAGTTAGATAGTTTAACCTTTCTGACTAGCTCAATTGTGAAAAGTAAATTAGCTATATCTGATAACAATTAAAAGTATTAAAATTTTGTCCCGATATTTGGATAAACTCGTATTTTTCTCATTTAGCAAGAAGAGCGCAGGGAAAGTCACAGGCAATTATAGTCAAGAATAGGCATACTGAAAGAGGGAGAAAAAACTTTAGACCACTCCCTCCCAAATCGGCGTGAAGGTGATTAAGCAACAATGAGACGTAAATCTACTGGTAGATCGGCTACTACTTCTAAACCCTCTATTTTCCAATCCCCTCTATTTAACTTCACCACCATCGCAATTATGGGAGGGGTGTTGATTCTGGGAATTGGGATTGGCATTGCTTTTAGTTCTACAGCCACGTTGTCCCCAGCAAATGTGGCTTCCCGTGACTTCATTGACACCAAAGCACCAAACCCGGAAATTTGTGTGCAGTATGGAGCCAGTGCAATGGTAATGGACGCTAGATTGTTCGTTACTCTCAGCCCCTTTAATGTCTATGTTTCCCAGCCCACTATGCGTCCTGGATGCGTTCTCCGACAAAATAACTGGGCGCTTTTAGAGCAACGTAAGCTGGTGACTAACGATCAGGTAAGAGATTGCAAAAATCGCCTGAACACCTTTGGTTTCACAGGTAACTTGGACAGTGACAAACCTGATATTAGATGTATATATCAGAATGAAGCTGCTCAAAACTTCTTCAACGCTCAACCGGGAGCAGTTGGAACACCCCAAGAAACGGATAGATTTTAGATTTGGGCATTGGGCATGAGAGGCAGAGGGGCGGGGGCAGCACTTCTCTACGAGAGGCTGCACTTCGACTACGCTCAGTAACCACGCCAACGGCTACGCTCAGTGACCGAGGGGCAGAGGGGAAAAACTAACTGCCACATCTCCCCTGCTCCCCAATCCCTAGCGATCGCATCTTCAAAATCAGATCACTCGTACTCGTCACGTATAATGGTCAAACCTAAAGCTTTGTAGGCACTCAGCATATTATTAGATACCGTAGGTGCTGTTACTAAGTAAGTCAGGGCATGAATAGACTCCACTAGATAAGGAGCAGCCGTGTCTAATTTTTCTGCTGTCACTAATCCTACTACCTCAGCCGATCCAGCAATCATGGCTCGTTTGACGTGGGCTTCGTCTAGGTTAGGTACACTAATCCCAACCTCTGGATGCAAACTGCAAACCCCTAACATGCACAAATCTGCACGAATCATCCGTAATGTCTCAATTGTGACAGTACCCACGTTCACCAAGGCTTTTTTGTAGAGTTGTCCACCTAACATCACAACCTCTATATGGGGATGTTCTGCTAAAGCAACTGCTATTGGTGGACTATTTGTGATCACTGTTGCGTGCAAATCTAGGGGTAAATGACGGGTTACTTGGAGAGTTGTTGTACCTCCATCTAAAATCACCACTTGTCCTGTACAAACTAATTTTGCTGCTGTGCGAGCGATCGCTTCCTTTTCTTTTGGCGCTTGCTTTTGGCGATCGGCATAACTAGCAGTGGCTGGAGATTTGAGGAGCGCTCCCCCATGAACGCGTTGCAATAGTCCCGTTTCTGCCAGTTCTCGCAAATCCCGGCGAATCGTATCCTCAGAAACCTTCAGAACAGCACTAAGCTCTGTCGAAAGTACCTTTTTATCACGACGCAGTATTTCTAAGATGAATTGTCGTCGTTCAGCAGTTAGCATAATTAATTTTCCTGAAAATGCGTTTTTGAACTTGAAATTGCACGTTTGTGAGTTTATACTTATTGATATACAAGTTTTTGTACGGTAATCCGTAACTTCAATTGAATTCAAGCACATTCATGCACAATTGAATGTATTGATTTTGGCATTTGATGAAATCACACGGTTCCACAATGGTTCCGAGTGGTTGACTTGAGTTTGGATGATTGTTGCCCAATGAGGGTTTTAACAATTTTTATTAGTGCGCTCGCGCATCCCGTCTGTTCAAATTGTTTTTTATTCAATCAATAAACCATGACTACTATTAATACCCAATTTCCGATTGATCTCGGTGCTTACCAATTTTTAGCGCTCAATCCAGCAAATTCCAGCCTTACCGCCCAACAGCGAGAGGCTCTCAAAGCGAATATTCAACTCTGCCGAGATGCGATCGTCTTTTTTACTGCGACTGGCGCTGCTAGCGGGGTGGGTGGCCATACTGGTGGGCCTTATGATACAGTGCCAGAGGTAATGATCCTCGATGCCTTTTTCCGGGGAGCATCGGAGCAATTTGTGCCGATTTTCTTTGATGAAGCAGGACATCGAGTCGCCACTCAATATCTGATGGCAACGTTGCATGGTGATTTACCTGCCGAGCAACTTTTACGCTATCGGCAAGCACATTCCAATTTACCGGGACACCCCGAACTAAAACTAACTCCTGGTGTGAAATTTAGTTCTGGGCGCTTGGGCCATATTTGGCCTTACATCAATGGTGTGGCAATGGCGAATCCAGGCAAAGCTGTTTTCTGTCTCGGTTCTGATGGATCGCAACAAGAAGGTAACGATGCCGAAGCTGCTCGCTTGGCTGTTGCTCAACATCTCAATGTCAAGCTAATTATTGATGACAATGATGTAACGATCGCTGGACATCCTTCTAAATATTTACCTGGTTTTAATGTCGCCAAAACCTTAGAAGGCCACGGTTTGAAAGTACTTCAGGGAGACGGAGAAGACTTAGACGATTTATACCATCGTCTTTGTGAAGCTGTAAATACTCCCGGAGCGATCGCTATTATCAATAAACGCCCGATGTGTCCTGGTATTGAAGGTTTACAAGGTTCCATTCATGGTCATGATGTCATTTCTGTAGATTTAGCAGTTAAGTATCTAGAATCTCGCGGACAAACTGCGGCTGTGGAATACCTTAAAAATATTGAGAAACCCAAACAAACATATACATTTCTGGGTTCTGGTGACAAATGGGGCGCTAACCGTAGTGTGTTTGGTGAAGCCGTGGTGGGCGTCCTCAGTCGTATGAGTGAAGCGGAGCGTAAAGAAAAAGTTAAGGTCATTGATAGCGATCTAGAAGGCTCCTGCGGTTTGAAGAAAATTCATGAAACATACCCAGAAATATTTATTTCCTCCGGCATCATGGAACGGAGCAACTTCTCTGCTGCGGCTGGATTTGGGATGGACGAGGGCAAGCAAGGTATTTTTGCGACCTTCAGCGCCTTCTTAGAAATGTGTATCTCAGAAATCACGATGGCACGGCTGAACTATTCCAATGTTCTATGTCATTTTTCCCATGCGGGTATAGATGACATGGCAGATAACAGCTGCCACTTTGGTATAAATAATATGTTTGCCGACAATGGCTTGGATGATGGCTACCCAACACAGTTGTACTTTCCGGCAGATAATAATCAAATGACAGCTTGTGTAGAAGCTGTGTTTTTTGAGCCTGGACTGCGGTTTATTTTCTCCACCCGTTCCAAAGTGCCCAACATTCAGGACAGCAACGGCAATGACTTCTTTGGAAGTGGCTACAAATTTATTCCTGGTAAAGATGAGGTTATACGAGAAGGGACGCAAGGCTACATTATCAGTTTTGGCGATGCTCTCTACCGTGCCGTTGATGCTGTAGAGCGTCTGAAACAAGAAGGACTAGACGTTGGTTTGATTAACAAAACAACTTTAAACACCATTGATAAAGAAATGATTACCAAAGTTGGTAACGCTCCTTTTGTCCTTGTAGTAGAACCCTTCAACCGTCGCACTGGCTTAGGCAGCCGTTTTGGTTCCTGGCTACTAGAGCGGGGTTTGACTCCCAAATATGCCCATCTTGGAACTCATAAAGAAGGTTGCGGCGGTTTGTGGGAACAGTACCCATATCAAGGTATCGATCCAGTGAGCATTATCAACAAGGTGAAGGAGTTAGTTGGAAAAAGGTAATTCATTTATTAGGGCATAGCCTTAAATTCATAAAGGAACATCATCAAAAAACTTGCTCTTCAAATTCAGATACCCCTGATTGGGAGTTAGTCGATACTGAAGTTTATAAGCAAGAAGATTCTCTTTACGAGGCTATCGTTGTTGCGTACTATAAACCCCTAGAAAACGTCTAATGAAGCGCACTGTTAGCATCCCAGTTGATCTGCCATCTACAAGATTTCTGCCTTTGATGAATCAGTGTGCAAAAATTTTTAATGCACATATTGACTGGGCATTAGCCAACAGTAGCTACAACAAAAACAAGGCACACAAGGAACTGTATCATTTATTAAGAGTACAGTTTCCTAGTGTGCCTTCGGCGTTATTGCAAACGGTTCGGGATAACGCTTTAGAAGCAGTTAAGGCTACCAAATTCAAAAGCATTCCCCGAAAAAAGCCAACATCAGGACTAAGGTACGATCAGCGCACAATCACGCTAAGGGGTCGTCAGTTGACACTTAGCTGCATCGGTAAGCGAATTAGTTTAATCCTAGATGTTCCCGACTATTTCAAAGAAGTTTTTGAAACCTGGGAATTTTGTGGAGCATCTGTTACTTATGCCAAAAAGCAAGCGCAATTCTGGGTACGCTTAATTTTTGAAACAGAAGATCCGCCACAAATACAAGGAAAAATTCAAGGAATTGATCGAGGGTTATACCATCAAGCTGTAACCTCCGATAGACAATTCTTTAGTTCATCTAAAATTAGAGCGCTACAAAGACGTTACTTATTCAATCGTCGTAAACTCCAGCAAAAAGGCACTCGCAGTTCTAAGCGTCGTTTAAAAGCGATGTCTGGACGCGAGAAGCGGTTCATGTCGGACACGAATCATTGTCTAAGTAAAAAGCTAGCCAATCAACCTCTTGTTGCAGTTTTTGTGCTTGAAGACTTGTCAAGTATTCGCACCCAGCGACGCGGCAAGAAAATGAATAAATGGTTGGGGAGTTGGGCATTCTATCAGCAAGAGCAGTTTTTGTCCTACAAAGCAGAAGCGTTAGGGAAACGAGTAGTACATCAAAATCCTCGCTACACCTCCCAAAAATGCAATATTTGTAAGCACATCAAAAGAACAAATCGGCATAAGTCTAAGTTCCAATGTCAAAACTGTGGACATCGGACTCACGCGGATTTAAATGCTGCCAAGAATGTTCGGGATGACTATATTCTCTCTTCTACCCAGTTAAGGACGGAAGAGCAGGTGTCAGTCAATGCACCGTATGTTTCAGCCGAGTCTCTCGGTTAGTTACAAGCCCGCTGGCTAAGGTCAGGGAGTCGCCTCCCTGCCTCGCCTACAAAACCGGACGTGAG